>NZ_JBSAXF010000080.1:0-1463 GCF_053427845.1 Burkholderia sp. AW49-1
TCTTACTGTGTCAATAAATCAGCATTGGACACTGAACAAAACGGACATCGCTGGAGCCGGCGCGTGATGTAGGCGGAGATACGCCAGCGCAACGTGGTGATCGAATCAGCCACGTGGCGCTGCGCGCGCTGGGGACCCGCGTGGCACGTAATCCGAGGGTAAGGCAAATGGGTCGCGGATCGCGGAGTTTTTTTTACTGTCGCCTTGAATGAGGCGTTGAGCAACAAGAAACCCATAGGCAGCAATACACAACGATGCATGGTGATGGAATCCACGCCAGCCACGGCCTTCGAAGTGTCCCAGGCCGAATTCCTGCTTGAGATCCTGATAATCCCGCTCGATACGCCAGCGCATCTTGGCAACATGAACCATGCGTTCGAGCGTCGTGTCTGGGGGCAAAGTCGAAAGCCAATATTTGAGTGGCTCCGGATCACCTTCGGGCCATTCGATCAGCAGCCATTCCTCATCGCGCAGTGTGGACCGCCAGTAATCGCGGTGTGAAGCACGCACGCGCACGGCGGCAAAGCGCGAACTGAGCGTGGCGCACGTGCCTTCGCGCCATATCACGTTGCGATAGCACGAGGCGTCGAGCGTCGATGCCAGATCCTTGACTCCAATCGGCTCATGTCCCGGCGCGCGCCGCAACAAGCTACGCGGCCGGCCCGATTTCCCCGCGGAGGGCTCAGGCGGTAGAGGAGCGGTGCCCGGCGCCCATACGCGCGTGTTCGAGCGAATCCCCACCGCATACTGCAGCCCGAGCTCGCTGACGGCCTCGCGAAACGACGTGTCGTCTCCATACCCTGCATCGGCCAAAACGACACCGTCGGGCGCGCCGCTTTGCCGTGCTTCGCGCAACTGCCCGGTCGCAATCGCCGGTTTGGTTGCAAACTCGATTTCCTCGGGCACGCCGGCTTTCTCTCGTCGAGCAGGATCGTCGCTCCATTCACGCGGCAGATACAGTCGATACGATGTCGGTAGGCTCGCGTCTTCCGTCGCCACCGATAGACTCACCGCAACTTGGCAGTTGTCCTGCTTGCCCAACTGGCCGCAGTATTGCCGCGCTACGCCGACCGAATGCTTGCCCTTCTTGGGAAAACCCGTGTCGTCAATGATCCAGTACAACCCGCCAGCGGGGTCCATGTGCGGCAGCACCCAGCGCCGCACTTGCTCGAGCAGCGCCGTATCGGACCATTCCGACTTCGCCACGAAATGGTGCAGCGACTGGTGTCGCGCGCTTACACGTTCCGGTTCCAGATGTGCCGCCAGCGGCTCGACGCTCTTGCGCCGAATTGGCAGCATCAGCCCTTGGCAATAGCCCCTCAATCCTGAGTCGCGATCGTTATGCCCAAGCGCCTCACACAAATGTTCCAGATACGCCTCGAATGACGTCTCCCAGTCCATCATTCCTCACGCCATGGATGAAGAAGTTTCTATAATGGCATGAATTTATTGACACAGTAAGA
>NZ_JBSAXF010000081.1:0-1356 GCF_053427845.1 Burkholderia sp. AW49-1
GAGCCTATCCGAATGTTTGTGTGTGAGGCATAAACTGATGGCCAAGGAGCCACTTTATGCCACGCAAACGCAAGGAAGAAGTGACGATAGAACCGGGCAAGGGCTTGAACCTGGACCCGGAGCTGATCAAGCAACTGGTACCCGGCACGCTGGATCGGGCGACGATCAACGAGCAGCTTGCGGCGCTCAAGAAGGCAATCTTCGAACGCGCGCTGGGCGGCGAACTGACCCACCACCTCGGCTACGAGAAGGGCGATGCCAAGCCGGCAGGCCGCACGAACCACCGCAACGGCACCAGCCGCAAGCGCATCACGACCGACGACGACCTGCTCGACGTCGAGATTCCGCGCGACCGCGAGGGCACCTTCGATCCGGTGCTGATCGCCAAGGGCGAGCGACGCTTCACCGGCTTCGACGACAAGATCATCGCGATGTACGCACGCGGCATGAGCATGCGGGAGATTCAGGGTTTCCTGCTGGAGATGTACGGCATCGAGGTGTCGCCGGACTTCATCAGTACGGTGACCGATGCCGTGATCGACGAAGTGCGCGAATGGCAGCAGCGGCCGCTCGAGCCGATGTACCCGGTCGTGTTCTTCGACGCCTTGCGAGTCAAGATCCGCGACGAAGGCGTTGTGCGCAACAAGGCGATCTACCTGGCGCTGGGCGTGCGCCGCGACGGCACACGCGACGTGTTGGGCCTTTGGATCGAGCAGACCGAGGGGGCCAAGTTCTGGCTGAGGGTGGTGAACGACCTTAAGCTGCGCGGCGTGCAGGATATCCTGATCGCCGTGGTCGACGGCCTGAAGGGCTTCCCGGAAGCGATCAACACGGTGTTCCCGGAAACGACGGTCCAGACCTGCATCGTGCATCTGATCCGGAACTCACTGGACTTCGCCAGCTGGAAAGACCGGAAATCGGTCGCAGCGGCGCTCAAGGAGGTCTATCGGGCACCGTCGGCCGAAGCGGCCGCCGTGGCGCTGGACGCGTTCGATAGGAGCCCATGGGGTACGAAATACCCTCCGATTGCCGCGCTCTGGCGCCGAGCCTGGGATCAGGTGATTCCGTTCTACGCCTTCGCGCCTGACATCCGGAAAATTGTATATACGACCAACGCGATCGAGTCGCTGCACATGCAGCTTCGGAAGATCATCAAGGCGCGCGGCCACTTCCCGTCGGACGAGGCCGCGCTCAAACTGATCTGGCTGGCGCTGCGCAACGTCGTGGCCAAGTGGACCGGCTCCCGGCACGATTGGAAGAGCGCGATGACGCAGTTCGCACTGCTTTACCCGGAACGATTCAACATTGGAGTCTGAATCTCAACCCGCCTCACACACGGAATTCCGGATACCTCCG
>NZ_JBSAXF010000082.1:0-1330 GCF_053427845.1 Burkholderia sp. AW49-1
TGGAGTTGCCCCTGTAACTCAGGACACGCGGACACCGTTAGGTTGATGACACCGCATTACGCCTGAACTCGCGAGGCGAGCGGTATTTCAGGGCTTTGTGCGGGTGGCGCTCATTGTAGTGTTCAAACGCGATAGCCAGACGCGAGAGCGCTGTTGGTGCGTCAGACTTGTCCATATAGGCGACGTAATTGTGCTTCATGGTCTTCACGAACGATTCGGCCATGCCATTGCTCTGCGGCGAACGAACCGGCGTGGTCAGCGGCTCAAGACCCAGTTCGCGAGCGAAGCTGCGCGTGCGGTGGTCGATGTAGGCCGAGCCGTTGTCCGTCAGCCATTCAATGGGCTGCGCGGCCTGCGTGGTGCCGAAGCGCTGTTCGACGGCGGCCAGCATCACGTCGCGCACCACATCACCGCTATGCCCGCCGGTCGTTGCTGCCCAGCTAATCGCCTCGCGGTCGCAGCAGTCCAGCGCAAACGTCACGCGCAGCGGCGTACCATCGTCGCATCGGAACTCGAAGCCATCGGAGCACCAGCGGGTGTTGCTGCGGTCCACCGCAACGCGACCGTCATGTCGCCGCTTATCTCGCCGCACGCCAGGGCGGCGCAGCAGCAACTGATGCTCCCGCATGACCCGATACACGCGCTTGACGTTGATGCACGGCGCACCGCTCTGCTCCCGACTGCGGCGCAGCAGCGCCCAGACACGGCGGTAGCCGTAGGTGGGAAGGTGCGCCACATGGGCCTGAATCTCCTCGACCAGCCTGGCATCGTTGGTCACGCGGGCACGGCGACCATCGCGCCAGTCGGACGAGCGAGCTCGCTTCACCGCCACGGCAGAGCGCGCCACGCCGAGAACTTCGCAGACCGTCTTCATCGGTCGTCCCCCGGCAGCAAGGGCGAGCGCGCAATCAGGTTTTTTGAACGGCCCCATTCCACGGCTTCTTTCAGGATTTCGACCTCCAGCGTCTTCTTCCCAAGTAGCCGTTGCAGTTCCTTGATTTCCTTGATGGCGGCGGCCAGCTCAGATGCCGGCACAACGGTTTCGCCTGCCTTCACCGCCGCCAGACTGCCTTCCTGGTATTGCTTGCGCCAGCCGAACACTTGGTTGGCGTTGACGCCGTGCCGACGTGCAACGGCCGACACCGACGCTCCCGGCTCCAATGTTTCCTGCACGATGGCGATTTTTTCTTGCGCCGTGCGCCGACGACGGCGCTCCGGCTCGGTCAGAATTTCGATGCTTTCCACGTAATGACTAGGCTTACTGATAGGCACAAGACTATCCCTTATTTTAAGAGAGTCCTCGTGTCCTCAGATACGTGGGGCCGCTCCA
>NZ_JBSAXF010000083.1:0-1309 GCF_053427845.1 Burkholderia sp. AW49-1
CGCATCCGCAGCTTCGGTATATAGCTTAGCCCCGTTACATCTTCCGCGCAGGACGACTCGATCAGTGAGCTATTACGCTTTCTTTAAAGGGTGGCTGCTTCTAAGCCAACCTCCTGACTGTTTTAGCCTTCCCACTTCGTTTCCCACTTAGCTATATTTGGGGACCTTAGCTGGCGGTCTGGGTTGTTTCCCTCTTGACACCGGACGTTAGCACCCGATGTCTGTCTCCCGTGATTGCACTCTTCGGTATTCGGAGTTTGCTATGGCGGGGTAATCTGCAATAGACCCCCCAACCATGACAGTGCTCTACCCCCGAAGGTGAGACACGAGGCACTACCTAAATAGTTTTCGGAGAGAACCAGCTATTTCCAGGTTTGTTTAGCCTTTCACCCCTATCCACAGCTCATCCCCTAACTTTTCAACGTTAGTGGGTTCGGACCTCCAGTACGTGTTACCGCACCTTCATCCTGGCCATGGATAGATCACCTGGTTTCGGGTCTACGCCCAGCAACTGAACGCCCTATTCGGACTCGCTTTCGCTACGCCTGCCCTATACGGTTAAGCTTGCTACTGAACGTAAGTCGCTGACCCATTATACAAAAGGTACGCCGTCACCCCTTACGAGGCTCCGACTGTTTGTATGCATGCGGTTTCAGGATCTATTTCACTCCCCTCCCGGGGTTCTTTTCGCCTTTCCCTCACGGTACTGGTTCACTATCGGTCGATCACGAGTATTTAGCCTTGGAGGATGGTCCCCCCATCTTCAGACAGGATTTCACGTGTCCCGCCCTACTTGTCGCACACCTAGTTCTTTCATACTGTTTTCGCCTACAGGGCTATCACCTGCTATGGCCGCACTTTCCAGAGCGTTCGGCTAACAATACAAATAAAGAGTGCAAGGCTCATCCCATTTCGCTCGCCACTACTTTGGGAATCTCGGTTGATTTCTTTTCCTGCGGTTACTTAGATGTTTCAGTTCACCGCGTTCGCTTCACATGGCCTATGTATTCAGCCATGGATACTCCAAAAGGAGTGGGTTTCCCCATTCGGACATCTACGGATCAAAGCTCGTTTGCCAGCTCCCCGTAGCTTTTCGCAGGCTACCGCGTCCTTCATCGCCTGTGATCGCCAAGGCATCCACCACATGCACTTGTTCGCTTGACCCTATAACGAGTCTGTCTCATCGACAGTCGCTACAGGTTGAGTTCTCGCGTTGTGCCGTATTCCAATTGAGTCAAACTTAGAGTTCGAATCATCTTGAGATACATCGATACAATCACAACCCGGATAGTTTCCACGTCCATCTCAA
>NZ_JBSAXF010000084.1:0-1277 GCF_053427845.1 Burkholderia sp. AW49-1
TTCGAGTGATTGCATAATCTGACACCTGATTCTAAGGATGTCGGAGGAAGCAATTGCTTGATCGAAAGGCACTTCAGGCACTGGGCTGCTGGACCGGCTACCGGTTGGAACGGGTGGAGTGGCCGCAAGGAGAAGAGCGCACGCTATCGCTGTATCTGAAGCCGGTCAGCAAGGTCATGTACTGCGAGCAATGCGGGGCGCGCTGCCAGCAGATCCACGAGACGACCGTTCGTCGAGTGCGCGATCTGCCGCTGTTCGAATATCGGGTGGTGTTGCATGTGCCTCGTCGCCGGGTCTGGTGTGAGCACTGCGGTGGCCCGCGACTGGAGAAGCTGGCGTGGCTGGGCCGCTACCAGCGCGTGACGGAGCGGTTCGCCAAGGCCTGCGAGAAGCTGCTACAAGCGGCCAGCGTGCAAGCGGTCGCAGCCTTCTACGAGTTGGGTTGGCACACGGTGAAATCGATCGACAAGATGCGCTTGCGAGCGCGCGTGGCCGAGCCGGACTGGTCGACGATCCGCTATCTGGCAATGGACGAGTTCGCGCTCCATAAAGGCCATCGCTACGCCACGGTGGTGGTCGATCCGATCGGCCGGCAGGTGCTCTGGGTCGGGCCAGGACGCTCACGGGAAACGGCGCGAGCCTTCTTCGAACAACTCCCTGAAGGCGTGGCCGAGCGTATCGAAGCGGTTGCGATCGACATGACCACGGCCTACGAGTTGGAGATCAAGGAGCAGTGCCCGCAGGCGGAAATCGTCTTCGACCTGTACCACGTTGTGGCCAAGTACGGGCGCGAAGTGATCGACCGGGTTCGGGTGGATCAAGCTAATCAACTCCGGCATGACAAGCCGGCGCGGAAGGTCCTGAAGTCCAGTCGTTGGCTGCTGCTGCGCAACCGCCACAACCTGAAGCCAGAACAGGCCGTGCACCTGAAGGAGCTGCTGGCCGCCAATCAGTCGCTGTTATGCGTGTATGTGCTGCGTGACGAACTCAAACGGCTCTGGTTCTACCGAAAGCCAGCTTGGGCGGAAAAAGCCTGGGGGCAATGGTTCGAACAGGCTCAGCAAAGCGGGATTGCCGCCCTGCAAAAGTTTGCCGAGCGCTTGCAAGGGTACTGGCACGGAATCGTGACGCGCTGCCGTCATCCGCTCAATACCAGCGTCGTGGAAGGCATCAACAACACCATCAAGGTCATCAAGCGCAGAGCTTACGGATACCGCGACGAGGAATACTTCTTCCTCAAGATCCGCGCCGCGTTCCCCGGAATTCCACGATGAACC
>NZ_JBSAXF010000085.1:0-1276 GCF_053427845.1 Burkholderia sp. AW49-1
TTATGTACCGGTGAACAGGACCTGCGCGCGTCGTTGCCAGCCCTACAAGCTGATGATCATCGACGGAATGGGCTACCTCCCGATGGTTCTCGAGCAACCGAATCTGCTGTTCTGGGTAGTGGCCATCCGCTCAATACCAGCGTCATCGAAGGCATCGACAACACCATCAAGGTCATCAAGCGCAGGGCTTACGGGTACCGCGACGAGGAGTACATCTTCCTCAAAATACGCGCCGCATTCCCCGGTAATCCGCGATGAGCTGAAAGAAAGCCCCCTCGCCGACTTGTCGGAGAGGGGCAAAGGCCGAAAGCTCAACGGGGTATTGAGCTTTCCGAGGACCGATCGCTAGGTGAGATCCTGACTCGATTCGACCGTCGCATATGTTCGGAACACCACATACTGGTCGAAATTTCGGGGACAGATCGATTCCCACGCAACACGAGCAACTTCGTGAGCGTGGGCTAACCGAGGTCAGGCCGGGTTACGCATGGCATGGTTCCGACGCCGTCCCGACGCCGGAGTGATTGTGCGTAGCGACCGTGGCAGCCAGTATTGCAGCGGGCTCTTCCGGGACACGCTCAAGGCGTACGGCATGCGTTCGTCGATGAGCCAGCGCGGCGATTGTTGGGATAATGCGCCGACCGAAAGCCTGTGGGGTTCGCTGAAGGTGGCGCGGCTGCACGGCCGGCACTTTGCGACGCGACGTGCGGCGATGGACGAAGTCATCGACTGGCCCGGCTTGTACAATGCCCGTCAGCTCCATTCGACATTGAACTACGTCAGCCCCATGATGTTCGAGAAGAACTGGGCCGCCGCTCTGCAAGGGCAAGCGGCCTGATTGCCTCGGCTATGGGATTCGTGAAACAGGGGCAAGGTCAGGCATCCCTCTGGCTATCACGGTCACGGGTGCCAACCGGCACGATTCGATGGCGTTCGAGCCCACGCTTGATGCCATTCCGGCGGTACCGGGCCTAAATGGCCAGCCGCGCAAACATCCGGGCGAGCTGCACGCGGACAAGGGCTATGACTTTGCTCGTTGCCGGCGTTATCTGAGACAGCGCGGCATCAAGGCCCGTATTGCCCGTCGCGGCGTGGAAAGCAGCGAGAGACTCGGACGGCATCGCTGGGTCGTCGAGCGCACGCATGCTTGGTTCGCGGGGTTCGGCAAGCTCCGTATTCGCTTCGAGCGTCGCCTCGATATTCATGTCACTTTGCTCTTCCTGGCTGCTGCTGTTATCTGCTCGCGATTCGTGGATGACTTGTGTTAGCGGCTCTT
>NZ_JBSAXF010000086.1:0-1271 GCF_053427845.1 Burkholderia sp. AW49-1
ACGCCCGATGCACCGCATCGGGCGTTTTGTATTCCAGGGCGGCGTGTGGCCGCTCATGGTTGTAGATGTGCACGGACTGTTCGACCATCTTGGCGGCCTGCTCGAGATCAGCAGGACGCTGCAGCAGGAACTCCCCCTTGAGAATGCCGTTGACCCGCTCGGCCAGCGCATTCTGGTAGCAGTCGTAGCCGTCCGTCATCGAACAGCGCAAGCCGTGACGTCGATGGATGTCTTGATAGTAGGTCGAGCAGTACTGGACCCCGCGATCGGAATGATGGATCAACGGCTGACAGGTTCGGCGACGGCGCAACGCCTTCTTCAGCGCCTGACTGACCTGCTCGGTCTGCAGGCTGTCGTGAACGTGATGACCGACGATCTTGCGCGAGAACGCATCGGTAATCAGGCTCAGGTACACGAACGGGCCAGTCGTGGGCAGATACGTGATATCGGCCACCCACACTTGTTCAGGCCCGGTCGGCACGACCTGATCCGGCCCGGGTTTGAGTAGATTCGGATGACGCCGGAAGCGATGATGGCTCTGCGTCGTCTTGTGGTACGCCCGGTGTGGCACGACCAAGAGGCGGGCGGCGCGCAGCACGTCGAACAGTCGATCTCGCCCGAGCTTGATGCCGCGCTCGCCCAAGACGGGCCCGAGCAGATGGTGCAGTTTTCGTGTCCCGAGTCTCGGCTGGCGCAGCCGTATATCCCGCACCAGCGTCGTCACGGCTTCGGCTTGCGTGCCGCGGCGTTCCTCGCTGCGACATCGCTTGTAATACGCTTGCCGGCTGATGCCCATGTAGCGGCAGGCTCGCTCGACGCTCAGCTTTTCGATCCGCCTTTGCGCGAGGACCTGCCCGAAGGCTTTTTTACGGTGATCCCGTAGTCCTTGCGCATCACGTCGAGCACGGCCTCGAACAGCGCGGCTTTCTCCTGCGCCTCTCGCAACTGCGTCTCCAATTCCTTGATGCGCTGCTCCGGTGTGAGCGGCTTTGAGTCTTGCTTTGGCATGGGGGAACCCGATCGCGCACGGCCGGATGGATCGGCCCAATCCTGCAAGCCGTGCTTACGTAACCATACCAGCACGGTCGAGCGTCCCTGGATGCCGTAGCGCCGCTGCGCCTCTTTATATGTCAGCTCGCCTTTTTCGACTTGGGCCACCACCGACAGCTTAAAAGCCAGGCTGTAGTCCCGTTGCGTCCGCTTGATCCCTTGTTCCAATTGCCACCTCTTCGTCTCGGCGAAAAAGTGTCAACCTATTTCAGGACGGGTCA
>NZ_JBSAXF010000087.1:0-1192 GCF_053427845.1 Burkholderia sp. AW49-1
GGTAGTCCCCCCGAAAAACCGGTGTGATCAGAAGTAGAATTTTCTCGTTGAGGGAGTTCTACAGCATGAAAAAATCGAGATTCACGGACAGCCAGATCATGGACGCGCTCAAGCGCGTGGAGTCGGGGCTGTCGGTGCCGGACCTGTGTCGGGAACTGGGCATCAGCACGGCAACGTTCTACAAATGGCGCTCGAAGTACGGCGGCATGGACGTCTCGCTGATCGCGCGGATGAAGGAGTTGGAGGCCGAGAATGCCCGGCTGCGCAAGATGTACGTTGAGGAGAAGATCAAGGCCGAGATCGTGGCGGAGGCGCTCGCAAAAAAAGACTGAGGCCATCTCGCCGGCGTGAGATGGCCATGCATGCCGTGTCCAGCCGGGGCATATCGATCCGGCTGGCATGTGAGGCATTTGGGATCAGCCAGGCCTGTTATCGGTACGTCGGTCGGCGCAGCGCCGAGAACGACGAGATTGCGAACTGGCTGCTGCGCCTGACGGACAACCATCGGAACTGGGGCTTCGGGCTGTGCTTCCTGTACCTGCGTAACGTGAAGGGCTTCGGCTGGAATCACAAGCGCGTGTACCGGATCTATCGCGAACTGGAACTGAACCTGCGGATCAAGCCGCGCAAGCGACTGGTCAGGCAGGTACCAGAGCCGCTGGCGGTGCCGCGTGCCGTCAACCAGGTCTGGTCGATGGACTTCATGCACGACCAACTGGCCGACGGACGCAGCATCCGGCTGTTCAACGTGATCGACGACTTCAACCGCGAGGCACTCGGCATCGAGATCGACTTCTCATTGCCATCGGAACGCGTGATCCGTGCGCTGCGGCAGATCATCGGTTGGCGCGGCAGACCCAAAGCGATCCGGTGCGATAACGGGCCCGAGTACCTGAGCGGGGCGATCATCGAATGGGCCCGACAGTACGGCATCAGGCTCGACTACATTCAGCCGGGCAAGCCGCAGCAGAACGCGTATGTCGAACGATTCAACCGGACCGTGCGGTACGAATGGCTGTCGCAGTACCACTGGGAAGACTTGGACCATGTGCAGCGCTTCGCGACCGATTGGATGTGGACTTACAATCATGACCGCCCGAACATGGCCTTGGGCGGATTTACGCCAAAGCAGCGGCTGGCCATGGCCGCTTAGTTTCTACTTCTGAACCCCGTGGAAAACGGGGGGATTACC
>NZ_JBSAXF010000088.1:0-1161 GCF_053427845.1 Burkholderia sp. AW49-1
TCTAGTGTTTCGTCCCAAAAATAACTTTACATTGGATTGTGTTGCTCTATGATCAAGCAAAATTGAGTGGAGGCGATCATGGCGCGCAAGAGAATCGAGGTGGCGGTCTCAGAACTGGAGCGGGAGCAATTGCTGTCGATGAGCCGCTCGCGTTCGCTGCCTCATTCGCTGGTGCGCCGGGCAAAGATTGTCTTGATGGCAGCGGAAGGTCATACGAACCAGGAAATCGCGGTGCAATGTGAAGTAACGTCCCCTGCGATCACGCACTGGAAGAAGCGGTTTGTCGCGCATGGGCTTGCCGGTCTGCATGACGAAGCACGCCCGGGGCGACCGCGCGCACATGACGATGAAGCCGTGGCGGAGTTGCTGGCGAAGGTGCTGCATGAGAAGCCGGACGGGGCAACGCACTGGAGTGTGCGTTCTGCTGCTGCGCAAACGGGTATTTCGAAGAGCTCGGTGGCTCGGTATCTGTCGCTGTTCGGTGTGCAACCTCATCGCTCGAAGAGCTTCAAGCTTTCGACTGATCCGTACTTCGTCGAGAAGGTGCGCGATATTGTCGGGCTGTATCTGAGCCCGCCGACCAACGCCTTGGTGCTGTGTGTCGACGAGAAGAGCCAGTGCCAGGCGCTCGAGCGTACGCAGCCGGTGTTGCCGATGGGGCTGGGCTACCTCGAAGGTGTTACGCATGACTATATACGGCATGGCACGACAACCTTGTTTGCTGCGCTCAATGCGGCAACGGGCGAGGTCATCGCGCAATGCAAGTCGCGTCATCGACATCAGGAGTTCCTGGCGTTTCTGAATCACATTGACCAGGCGGTCCCGGAAGATCTTGACGTGCATCTGATCGTCGATAACTACGCAACGCACAAGCACCCGAAGGTCAAGGCATGGCTGGCGAAGCGCCCGCGTTATCACATGCACTTCACGCCGACGTATTCGAGTTGGCTCAATCAGGTGGAGCGCTGGTTCGGCCTGATCACGCAGCAGGCTATCCGGCGTGGCTCCTTCAGAAATGTGCGCCAGCTGATTGCCAGCATCGAACGCTATGTCGAGCAGTACAACCAGCACAAACGTCCGTTCGTTTGGACGGCAACCGCCGATTCCATCCTTCAGAAAGTGGCTCGGCTATGCAAAGTTATTTCTGGGACGGAGCACTAG
>NZ_JBSAXF010000089.1:0-1068 GCF_053427845.1 Burkholderia sp. AW49-1
GAGGCCACCGTGCTATCGGTCGAGCTCAGGCCGGTCGACAGCGAGCTGATACCCGTCGAGGTCGAAGTCGAGAGCGAGGCCACCGTGCTGTCGGTTGTGCTCAGGCCCGTGGACAACGAGTTGATGCCGGTCGAAGTCGACGTCGACAGCGACGAGATCGAGCTATTAGCCGACGACAGGCCCGTCGACGTGGAGGTCGACAGCGAGGCGACCGAGCTGTCGGTCGAGCTCAGGCCGGTCGACAGCGAGTTGATGCCGGTCGAAGTCGAGGTGGACAGCGACGAGATCGAGCTATTAGCCGACGACAGGCCCGTCGACGTGGAGGTCGACAGCGAGGCCACCGAGCTATCAGTCGAGCTGAGGCCCGTGGACAGTGAGTTGATGCCGGTCGAAGTCGAGGTGGACAGCGAGCTGATGGAGCTGTTCGCCGACGAGAGGCCGGTCGACGTGGAAGTCGAGAGTGAAGCGACCGTGCTATCGGTCGAGCTGAGGCCGGTGGACAGCGAGTTGATGCCGGTCGAGGTCGAGGTGGACAGCGAGCTGATCGAGCTGTTCGCCGACGAGAGGCCCGTCGACGTGGAAGTCGACAGCGAGGCCACCGAGCTGTCGGTCGAGCTGAGGCCGGTGGACAGCGAGTTGATGCCGGTCGAGGTCGACGTGGACAGCGAGCTGATCGAGCTGTTAGCCGACGAGAGACCGGTCGACGTGGAAGTCGACAGCGAAGCGACCGAGCTGTCGGTCGAGCTGAGGCCGGTGGACAGCGAGTTGATGCCGGTCGAGGTCGACGTGGACAGCGAGCTGATCGAGCTATTCGCCGACGAGAGGCCAGTCGACGTGGAAGTCGACAGCGATGCCACCGAGCTGTCGGTCGAGCTGAGGCCGGTCGACAGCGAGTTGATGCCGGTCGAAGTCGACGTGGAAAGCGAGCTGATCGAGCTGTTAGCCGACGAGAGGCCGGTCGACGTGGAGGTCGACAGCGAAGCCACCGAGCTATCGGTCGAGCTGAGGCCGGTCGACAGCGAGTTGATGCCGGTCGAAGTCGACGTGGACAGCGAGCTGATCGAGCTG
>NZ_JBSAXF010000009.1:0-260124 GCF_053427845.1 Burkholderia sp. AW49-1
TTGTGCGGCGCTTTTTTTATCGCGTGATGCTGCTGATACCGTTCGGGCTCAGGCAGGAAATACGCCAGTCGACAGGTAGCGATCGCCGCGATCGCAGACGATGAACACGATCGTCGCGTTCTCCACCTGACGCGCGATCCGCATCGCGACTTCACATGCGCCACCCGACGAGATGCCTGCAAAGATGCCTTCGACGGCCGCGAGCCGGCGCGCCATCGTTTCGGATGCGGCCTGGCTCACGTTCTCGACGCGATCGACGCGGCTGCGATCGAAGATCGTCGGCATATAGGCTTCCGGCCACTTGCGAATGCCCGGAATACGCGACCCTTCTTCCGGTTGCGCGCCCACGATCTCGATCGCCGGATTCTGTTCCTTCAGAAAGCGCGACGTGCCCATGATCGTGCCCGTCGTGCCCATCGCCGACACGAAGTGCGTGACGCGTCCCTCGGTGTCGCGCCAGATTTCCGGACCTGTTCCTTCGTAGTGCGCGACCGGATTGTCGGGGTTCCCGAACTGATCGAGGATCACCCCCTTGCCTTCGCGCTGCATCTGCTCGGCGAGGTCGCGCGCCAGTTCCATCCCGCCCTTTACCGGCGTCAGGATGATTTCAGCGCCGTAAGCGGCCATGCTCTGACGACGTTCGATCGACAGATCCTCCGGCATGATCAGCACCATCTTGTAGCCGCGGATCGCCGCTGCCATCGCGAGCGCGATGCCCGTGTTGCCGCTCGTCGCCTCGATCAGCGTATCACCCGGCTTGATGCGACCGCGCACCTCGGCCTTGCTGATCATCGACAGCGCCGGGCGATCCTTCACGGAACCGGCCGGATTGTTGCCTTCCAGCTTCGCGAGCACCACGTTGTTGCGTGCGCGAATCTCGTCGTCCGGCAGGCGGACCAGTTGCACGAGCGGCGTGTTGCCGATCGTGTCTTCGATAGTTTTGTAAGCCATGGAGATACCGTGAGTGCGAGGCCGATCAATCGATTGATTGTAAACCAGCACCGGGGCTCGCGCCGGCAACCCCATTGCGACGATGGAATAGATGTGCCTCACGATGCACCTGTGCGCGTTTGCCGCATGCACGCAAAAAACCCGCGGCAAGCCGCGGGAAGCCGTCGCAATGACGGCGGCTGAAGGAGCCCTTCGTCTCGCGAGCGTTATTTCTGCGCGGTACGGGTAGGTGCCGCAGCAGGCTTCGCCGCCGCCGGCTTGCCCGAGGCCGGTGCCGCCGCACCCGAGCCTGCCGCACCGATCGTCAACCCTTCCCGCTGAAGGCGCTCGACCGTTTGGCCGCCCATGCCTTTCACGCGCGACGCGAGATCATCTGCATTCCTGAACGGCCCGTGTGCGCCGCGCTCGTCGAGAATCGCCTTCGCCCGTGCGGGACCGATGCCCTTGATGCCGACGAGTGCATCCTCGTTCGCGGTGTTGACGTCGACGGCCGCCCAGGCCGACGCGATCGCGCCGAACATCGCGGCGGCGGCAAACCATTTCCTGATCATGTGCTGGATCTCCGATGAAAACGGTCGGCGGCTGCCGACCGTGAGACCCAGTCTATCGATGCGACGCGCAGGCTTAAACCTGGCCGGATAGCCAACGCACGTAGCGGTCGACACCTTCCTGCACCGTCAGGAACGGCGCATCGTAGCCGGCAGCACGCAGTTTCGTCTGGTCTGCCTGCGTGAAGCACTGGTACTTGCCGCGCAGCGCATCCGGGAATGGCACGTATTCGATCAACCCTTGCTCGACCTGCTGCGCGAGCGTCAGCGGCGGCAGGTTGTCGAGCGCGCGCAGCGTGTTCACGACCGTCGACGCGATGTCGTTGAACGGTTGTGCCCGGCCGGTGCCGAGATTGAAGATGCCGGATTTCTCCGGATGATCGAAGAAGAACAGGTTCACCTTCGCGACGTCCTCGACCGAAACGAAGTCGCGCGTCTGCTCGCCCGGCGCATAACCGTTGTACTCGCCGAACAGCTTGACCTTGCCTTCAGCGCGGAACTGGTTGAAGTTGTGGAACGCGACCGACGCCATGCGGCCCTTGTGCGTCTCGCGCTGACCGTACACGTTGAAGTAGCGGAAGCCGGCGATCTGGCTCTTCGCGCTCGGCAGCACGCGGCGGATTACCTGGTCGAACAGGAACTTCGAATAGCCGTAGACGTTCAGCGGCGCCTCGACCTCGCGCTCCTCGACGAAACGCGTCGAGCCGCCGTAGATCGCGGCAGACGACGCGTACAGGAATTGCGCGCCCTGCGCGAGGCACGCGTCGAGCACCGCGCGGCTATAGCGGAAGTTGTTGTCCATCATGTAGCGGCCGTCGGTTTCCATCGTGTCCGAACAGGCGCCTTCATGGAACACCGCGCGCACCTTGCCGAAATCGCCGCGCGCAAAGCGCTCGACGAATTCCGTCTTGTCGAGATAGTCGTCGATCTCGCAATCGACGAGGTTCCGGAACTTGTCCGCGCGCGTCAGATTGTCGACCGCGATGATGCGCGACTCGCCGCGCTCGTTGAGCGCCTTGACGATGTTCGCGCCGATAAAACCGGCTGCGCCGGTGACGATGATGGTCATGGTCGTTCTGCCTGAAAAATTGCAAGACTTACGTGCGGCGCGCTGCCGAGCGTACTCAGTGAAACAGTTCGTCGTAGTCGACCGTGGCCGTCCCCAGCTTGCCGACCACGATGCCTGCCGCACGGTTCGCGAGCACGACGGCATCGACGAGCGGCACGCCGGCACCGAGCATCGTCGCGACCGTCGCGATCACGGTATCGCCCGCGCCGGACACGTCATACACCTCGCGCGCGAGCGCCGGTGCGTGCAGTTCGCCCGCTGCGGAAAAGAGCGTCATCCCCTCTTCCGAACGCGTGAGCAGCAACGCATCGAGATCGAGCTCCGCACGCAGCTTCGCGACACGCGCGCGCAGGTCGTCTTCCGAGTGCCACTGACCGATGACCTCGCGCAACTCGGCACGGTTCGGCGTGATCAGCGATGCGCTGCGATAGCGCGCCCAGTCGCCGCCCTTCGGATCGACGAGCACCGGCTTGCCTGCCGCACGCGCCTTCTCGATCATCGTCGTCACGTGCGTCAGCCCGCCTTTCGCGTAATCCGACATCAGCACGACATCGTGCTGCGGCAGTAGCGCATCGAAACGCGCGAGCCCGGCGAGCAGCACCTCGTGCGTCGGCATCGCCTCGAAGTCGACGCGCAGCAACTGCTGCTGGCGCGCGAGCACGCGCAGCTTGATCGTCGTCGGCAGTGACGCATCGCGTTCGAGATGGGGCGTCACGCCGCTGCCGTCGAGCAATTCGACGATGCGCTCGCCCGGCTCGTCGCAGCCGACCACGCACAAGAGGCCGGCCTGACCGCCGAGCGTCACCGCGTTGCGCGCGACGTTGGCTGCACCGCCAAGCCGCTCTTCCTGGCGCTGCACGTGCACGACAGGCACCGGCGCTTCCGGAGAAATGCGCTCGACGTTGCCGAACCAGTAGCGGTCGAGCATCACGTCGCCGACCACGAGCACGCGCGAACGCGCGAGCTGCGCGCGCGGTACCGGCACCACTTCGCGAAAGGTAGTCATCGTGCGCTCATCCACGGGGAGAGGACTGGGGGTCGACATGCGGACGCCCGATCGCATGGTAGTCGATGCCGAGTTCGGCCATCGCGTCCGGCTCGTACAGATTGCGTCCGTCGAAGATCACCGGTGCCTTCAGTTCGGCCTTCAGGCGCGTGAAATCCGGGCTCCTGAATTCCTTCCATTCGGTGACGATCACGAGCGCATCCGCGGCGGTCACGGCCGCGTCCTGGGTATCGACGAAGTGCAGGCGCGCAAGCACGTCGGAAGCCTCGCCGAGATCGAGCGCGAACACGCGGCGTGCCTCGTCGATCGCGACGGGATCGTACGCGCGCACGGTCGCGCCACGCTCGAGCAGCGCGGCGATCAGCCGACGGCTCGGCGCCTCGCGCATGTCGTCCGTGTTCGGCTTGAACGCGAGGCCCCAGACCGCGAATTCGCGACCGGTCAGGTCTGCGCCGAAGCGCTGCTCGATCTTGCCGATCAGCACGTCCTTCTGTGCGGAGTTGGCCGCTTCGACGGCCTCCAGGATGCGCAGCGGCTGGCCGTTTTCGCTCGCGGTGCGAATCAACGCCTGCACGTCTTTCGGGAAGCACGAGCCGCCGTAACCGACGCCCGCGTACAGGAAGTGATAGCCGATGCGCGGATCGGAACCAATCCCGCGGCGCACGGCTTCGATGTCGGCACCGACCTTGTCGGCCAGATTCGACATCTCGTTCATGAACGAAATGCGCGTTGCGAGCATCGCATTCGCCGCATATTTCGCGAATTCTGCCGAACGTACGTCCATGTAGATCGTGCGCTCGTGATTGCGGTTGAACGGTGCGTACAGCTTCTTCATCTTCTCGCGCGCCACCGTGCCAGTCTCGTCGTCGTCGACACCGATGATGATTCGGTCCGGACGCATGAAGTCCTCGACTGCCGCGCCTTCCTTCAGGAATTCCGGATTCGACACGACCGAGAAACGGTGCGCGACGCTGCCCGCGAGGCCGCGCGCGCCGAGTGCCTCGTCGACCACCGCGCGCACGCGCCGCGCGGTGCCGACCGGCACCGTCGACTTGTCGACGATCACCTTGAAACCGGTCATGTAGCGGCCGATGTTGCGCGCGGCCTCGAGCACGTATTGCAGGTCGGCCGAACCGTCCTCGTCGGGCGGTGTGCCGACCGCGATGAACTGGATCTCGCCGTGCGCAACGCTCGCCTCGATGTCGGTCGAGAATCGCAGACGGCCTGCCGCGCGGTTGCGCGCGATGATGTCCAGCAGGCCCGGTTCGTGAATCGGCATCCCGCCGTTGTTCAGGATCTCGATCTTGCGCGGATCGACATCCAGACAGAAGACGTCGTGGCCGATCTCGGCGAGGCAGGAGCCCGTGACGAGACCGACATAGCCAGTGCCGATGATGGTGATTTTCATAGATGTTCCGGTACGTCCCGGTAAATGACTAACTTGGCCGCCGGGCCACGCCCGGCGACAACCGCAGCGCTTCCTCGCCGAATGCCGTGATCAGCCCGGCATCGCAGGTTCGACGCGGCGCGGCGCATAGGTTTCCCAGCCGCTGCACCCGGGGCACTGCCAGTAGAAGAGCCGTGCCCGGAAACCGCAATTCTGGCACGTATAACGTGGCAGATTCTTGGTGCGCTGCTTGATCAGCGCACGCATCATTTCAAGTTCCTTACGGCGCGGCTCGTCGGCGGCCGCGATCTGCGCATCGAGCAGGTGCAGCATGCCCGACAGGTTCGGCGACTTCTCCATCTGCGTACGCGCGAGCGTATGCGCCGCTTCCTGGCCGCGCAACCCGGCGATGTGCTGATAAGCAATATCGAGCAGGTCGTTCGACGGATAACGATCGACGTAGCCCATCAGCAGCTCGGCGCCCTCGACCGGCTTGCCGAGCGCTACGTAAGCCTTCATCAGCTTGTCGGCGACGAGCGGCAGATACGCCGGATTCTGCGCTTCGACACGCTTCCAGTGCTCGATCGCGGCAGCGTGATCGCCCGCCGCCTGCGCGGCATCGCCGGACAGGATCGTCGCACGAACGTTCTGCGGGTTCGCCGCAAGCGCGAGCTTCAGTTGCCCGGTCGCGTCCGTGGCGTTCTTGCGTTGCAGCGCGTCCTGCGCGAGTTCGCAATGGAACTGCGCGATTTCGGTGCCGAGCGGCTTGTCGCTCATCGATTCGATGCGTTTCGCGGTATCGATCGACTTGTTCCAGTCCTTCTCGATCTCATAGATCGTCAGCAGCGCCCGCTGCGCGCCCAGCGCGTAATCGCCATCGGCGAGCCGGTGAAAGGCCTCCTCCGCACGATCGAGCAGCCCGGCCTTCAGGAAATCCTGGCCGAGCTCGTACAGCGCGTGGTCGCGCTCGTTTACCGGCAGGTCCGTGCGGCTCAGCAAGTTCTGATGCACGCGGATCGCACGATCCGTTTCGCCTCGGCGACGAAACAGGTTGCCGAGCGCGAAGTGCAGCTCAACCGTCTCGGGGTCGAGCTTCGCGACCTCGATGAACGCGTCGATCGCCTTGTCCGGTTGTTCGTTCAACAGAAAGTTCAGGCCGCGGAAATACGATCGCGGCAGGTTGGCGCTCTCCGACAGGAGGTTCTTCAGGTCATAGCGTGACGCCGCCCAGCCGAGCGCGAACGCTACCGGAATCGCGAGCAACCACCAGAAATCCAGATCCATGCGAAATATCGAAGCAGAGACGAAAACCGCGCGAGGGGCGCGCGGCGTCCGTGTTAAATGACGGGCGGCATCGGCGGCTGGTCGACGACGGCCGGGGTTTCGCGCGCCGTACGCAGATCGCGCTTCAGGCGCCCGTTCTCGAGGCGCATGCGGAAGATCGCCGGCAGCGCGGACAGCAGGCCGGCCAGCAGGCCCACGACGAAGAACGCGAGGCCGATCAGGATCAGCGGCGCTTGCCATGCGTAGCCGGCAACGAAATTCAGCGTCGCGGTTTGCGTATTGGCCAGCGCGAGCACCAGCAGCAGCACGAACACCAATACCCGGATCAGCCAGACGATAAACTTCATGTAGCCCTCTCTTTGTTGAGGTTTGCCGTGGCGCGCGACTCCCCTTCGCGGCGCCGAATCGACCCGTATTGTAAAGGAAGCGTTTCCGCGTCACCGCACATCCTGCGGGTGCACGTTGTCACGCGGCAGCCGGAAATGAAAAAAGCGCCCGCAAGGGGCGCTTTTTTCTTCAGCCTTCGCCGGACGAATTCCGGGCAAGCCGAACGACGCTCAACGCTCGTCGTCCGGATCATCAGCTTTCAGCGGCTCGCCGGCGCGGCCGTCGACGCGTTCACGCAATTCCTTGCCGGGCTTGAAGTGCGGCACGAACTTCTCGGGCACCTGCACCTTCTCCCCCGACTTCGGGTTGCGTCCGACGCGCGCCGGGCGACGGTTGAGGCCGAAGCTGCCGAAACCCCGAATTTCGATGCGATGCCCTTTCGACAAGGCGTCGGACATCGCATCGAGCATCGTTTTCACCGCGAAATCCGCATCCTTGAGGACAAGTTGCGGAAATCGCAGTGCCAGCTGCGCGACCAACTCGGATTTGGTCATACTTCAGCAGACCTCGTGAGGCTTACTGGTTCTGGCCGTCGAGCTTCGCCTTCAGCAGCGCGCCGAGGTTGGTCGTACCGGTCGCAGCAGCGCTGGTGTCCGACTGCAGGCCGCGGATCGCTTCCTGTTGTTCAGCCGAATCCTTCGCCTTGATCGACAGGTTGATGCCACGCGACTTGCGATCGATGTTGATCACCATCGCGTTGACCTTGTCGCCTTCCTTCAGCACGTTGCGTGCGTCTTCGACGCGATCCTGCGAGATTTCCGATGCACGCAGGTAGCCTTCGACATCGCCCGTCAGCGTGACGACAGCGCCCTTCGCATCGACCGACTTCACCACGCCGTCGACGATCGAACCCTTGTCGTTCATCGCAACGTAGTTGCTGAACGGGTCGCCTTCGAGCTGCTTGATGCCGAGCGAAATACGCTCCTTCTCGACGTCGATGCCGAGCACGATCGCTTCGACTTCGTCGCCCTTCTTGTACTTGCGAACGGCTTCTTCGCCGGCTTCGCTCCACGACAGGTCCGACAGGTGGACCAGGCCGTCGATGCCGCCCGGCAGACCGATGAACACGCCGAAGTCGGTGATCGACTTGATTGCGCCCGTGATCTTGTCGCCCTTCTTGAAGTTGCGGCTGAAGTCATCCCACGGATTCGGCTTGCACTGCTTCATGCCGAGGCTGATACGACGACGGTCTTCGTCGATCTCGAGGACCATGACTTCGACTTCGTCGCCCAGCTGGACAACCTTCGACGGAGCAACGTTCTTGTTGGTCCAGTCCATTTCCGACACGTGGACGAGGCCTTCGATGCCCGATTCCACTTCGACGAATGCGCCGTAGTCGGTGATGTTCGTGACCTTGCCGAACAGGCGCGTGCCCGACGGGTAACGGCGCGAGATGCCTTCCCACGGATCGTCGCCCAGTTGCTTGATGCCCAGCGAGACGCGGTTCTTCTCTTGGTCGAACTTGAGGATCTTCGCGGTGACTTCCTGGCCAACCGACAGGACTTCGCTCGGGTGACGCACACGACGCCATGCGATGTCGGTGATGTGCAGCAGGCCATCGATGCCGCCCAGGTCGACAAATGCGCCGTAGTCGGTGATGTTCTTGACCACGCCGTTGACGATCGCGCCTTCTTTCAGCGTCTCGAGCAGCTTCGCGCGCTCTTCGCCTTGCGTTGCCTCGATCACTGCACGACGCGACAGCACGACGTTGTTACGCTTGCGATCGAGCTTGATCACGCGGAACTCGAGCGTCTTGCCTTCGTACGGGGTCGTGTCCTTGACCGGACGCGTGTCGACCAGCGAACCCGGCAGGAACGCGCGGATGCCGTTGACCATCACGGTCATGCCGCCCTTCACCTTGCCGGTGATCGTGCCGGTGACGAGTTCGTTGTTGTCGAGGGCCTTTTCCAGCGACAGCCACGATGCAAGGCGCTTCGCCTTGTCGCGCGACAGGATCGTGTCGCCGTAGCCGTTTTCGAGTGCGTCGATCGCGACGGACACGAAATCGCCCGACTGCACCTCAACCTCGCCCTGATCGTTCAGGAATTCCTCGATCGGAATGTAAGCCTCGGACTTCAGGCCTGCATTGACGACCACGAAGTTGTGGTCGACGCGCACGACTTCGGCGGAAATCACTTCGCCGGCGCGCATGTCTTGGCGGGTCAGCGACTCTTCGAACAGAGCCGCAAAGGATTCGGTATTCGGGGTGGAGGTTTGCAGGTCGGACATAAAAATCTGATTGTGCATGGATCGCTGTGCCACGCCGGCCGGAATGGCAGGCTGAAAGGGCCAGATCGAAGCCACACGGGGTTAAGGGTTCGAAACACGCTCCGCGCTTCTCGCGCGAGGCACCTACTGCCGCCCGCCTTCTCAGGCCGGCTGACCGAGCGCCCGGTACCACTGCAGCACCTGGTCGACTGCTTCATCGACCGAAAGCGCCGACGTATCGAGCAGCTTGGCATCTGCCGCAGGCTTCAGCGGCGCGGCCGCGCGATTGCTGTCGCGCGCATCACGTTCACGAAGATCCTGGAGCAAGTTATCTATATTAGCAGAAAAACCTTTTTGCATCAATTGCTTATGCCGTCTGGCCGCGCGTGCCTCGGCGCTGGCCGTCAGGAACACCTTCAGCACGGCGTCCGGGAAGATCACGGTGCCCATGTCGCGGCCGTCGGCGACGAGGCCCGGCGTCTTGCGAAACGCGCGCTGACGCGCAACGAGCGCGGTACGCACCGGCCCGTGCACGGCAATCGCCGACGCGCGGTTGCCCACCGCTTCGGCACGGATGTCGTTCGACACGTCGACGCCGTCGAGCTGCGCGCAGCCCTCGCGGAACGTGATGTGAAGGTCGTCGATCAGCTTCACGAGTGCCTCGATATCCTCCGCAGCGATGCCGTAGCGCACGCTCGCAAGCGCCGCGAGACGGTACAGCGCACCGCTGTCCAGCAGGTGAAAGCCGAGATGCGCGGCGACGAGCGCAGCGACGGTCCCCTTGCCGGAAGCGGTCGGACCGTCGATCGTGATGACGGGGGTCGGGTGAAAGGGTCGGGTCGATTTCATCGGAACTGTCGGGTCAGGCTTTGGCGAGCGCGGCGAAGCGGTCGAAATAGTCGGGGAACGTCTTGCCGACGCACTTCGGATCGTTGATGCGCACGGGTACGCCGCCCAGGCTGACGAGCGAGAAGCACATCGCCATCCGGTGATCGTCGTACGTGTCGATCGCTGCATTCGGCGTGAGCCGTTGCGGCGGCGTGACGACCAGATAGTCGGGGCCTTCCTCGACGATCGCGCCGACCTTGCGCAGTTCGGTCGCCATCGCGGCGATGCGGTCGGTTTCCTTCACGCGCCAGCTCGCGATGTTGCGCAGCGTGCTCGTGCCGCTCGCGAACAGCGCCGCGACCGCGATGGTCATCGCCGCATCGGGAATCAGGTTGAAATCCATGTCGATCGGCTCGAGCTTGCCGTGGTCATGGCCGATGCCGCGCACCTCGATCCAGTCGTCACCCATCGATACGTTCGCGCCCATCTGCATCAGCGCATTCGCGAAGCCGACGTCGCCCTGGATGCTCGCGCGCCCCACGCCCTCGACGCGCAGCGGGCCGCCGCCGAGCGCGCCGGCCGCGAGGAAGTACGAGGCCGACGACGCATCGCCCTCGACCATGATGCGCCCCGGCGAACGGTAGCGGACGCCGGCCGGCACGACGAAGCGCTGCCAGCCGTCGCGCTCGACGGTCACGCCGAAGCGCGCCATCAGCCGGATCGTGATGTCGATGTACGGCTTCGAGATCAGTTCGCCATCGACTTCGACGACGATCCTGCCGTCCTTCGCCTTCACGAGCGGCAGCGTCATCAGCAGCGCGGTGAGGAACTGGCTCGAGACGTCGCCGCGCACGCGGATCGGCGCGTCGACCGTGATCGCCGCAGGCTTGATCCGCAGCGGCGGAAAGCCTTCGTTTTGCTCGTAGTCGATCTGCGCGCCGATCTGCCGCAGGCCGTCGACGAGGTCGCCGATCGGTCGCTCGTGCATGCGCGGCACGCCGTGCACGCGATAGTCGCCGCCGTTGACCGCGAGCGCCGCCGTCAACGGTCGCACTGCGGTGCCCGCGTTGCCGAGGAACAGATCGGCGGTCTTCGCGGTGAACGCGCCGCGCGTGCCGGTGACGACACAGGTGTCACCCTCGCGTGCGAGCTTCACACCGAGCTTGCCGAGCGCGTCGAGCATCACGCGCGTGTCGTCGGAATCCAGCAGGTTGGTGATCGTCGTATCGCCTTCGGCAAGCGCCGCGAGCAGCAGCACGCGGTTCGAGATGCTTTTCGAGCCGGGCAGGCGCACGGTGCCCGATGCGCTGGAATACGGGCCGAGATCGAGATAGTCCATGGGAATCGTCCTGTTTCCTGTTATTTCTTGACCGGTTCGGCAGCGGGCTGCGCGCCACGTTCCTGCCATGCCTTGCGTGCAGCGCGCGAGCGCGTGAACACGGCTTCGAGCGCTGCGCCATCGCCGGCGTCGATCGCCGCACGCAGCCGGGCGAGCACGCGCGTATAGCCATCGAGCTCATCGAGCAGCGCCGCACGATTCGCGACACACACGTCGCGCCACATTTCCGGACTCGATGCCGCAATCCGCGTGAAATCGCGGAAGCCGCCCGCCGCGTACGAGAATTTCAGTTCGGCATCCGTCTCGCCGAGAATCTGCTCGACGAGCGCGAACGACAGCACGTGAGGCAGATGACTGATCGACGCAAACACGCGATCGTGCTGCGCCGTGCTCATCGTGCGCACGTCGGCACCAGTCGCCCGCCACATCGCATCGATACGCGCGACCGCTTCGGGCGCATTCTCCGGCAGCGGACACAGCACGACGTTGCGACCGACGTACAGATCCGGCAGCGCGGCCTCGACGCCACTCGATTCGCGCCCGGCAATCGGATGGCCCGGCACGAATTGCGCGATCCGCGCACCGAGCACATCGCGTGCCGCCGTGACGACGTCGGACTTGGTGCTACCAGCGTCGGTGACGATTGTCGCAGCGTCGAGCCACGGTGCGATGCGCGCGAGCAGCGGGCCCGTTTGCGCGACGGGCGCGGCCAGCAACACGAGATCGGCGCCGGCAAGCGCGTCGCGCAGTTGCGCATCGTCGTCGAGCGCCGCTGCCCGATCGATTACGCCGAGCGCAAGCGCACGCTCGACCGACGCACGCGAACGACCGACGCCGACAACTTCGCCCGCGCCGGCCGGTGCGCGCTCGCGCAGGGCGCGCGCCAGCGATCCGCCGATCAGGCCGACACCGAAGATGACAAGTTTGTTGAATGCAAAGCCTGACACGACAAGAGCCAAGTAACGCGCGCGGAACGACGCCCCGCGCACGGAAATCCAGATTCCGGGCAACGGGCCCGCACCCGGCGCGACCCGCACCGGATACCGCCCGAACCCGCCTTGGGCAGCGCCGCCCGGCCTGCCCTGCCCGCTTCGCCGCGCCGCCTGCTCGGTGCAGGCGACCGGCCGCTACGCGTCAGCGCGCGCGCGGATACGAACCGAGTATCTTCAGGAACGCGGCCTTCTGGCCGAGCTCCGCGAGCGCGGCAGCCACGGCTGGCTCGTCCCGGTGCCCTTCGATGTCAATGTAGAAGTAATACTCCCACGTGCCGACCCGCGCCGGGCGCGACTCGAAGCGCGTCATCGACACACCGTGCCGCGCGAGCGGTTCGAGCAGCTTGAACACCGCGCCTGGCTCGTTCTTCACCGACACGATCAGCGACGTCTGGTCGTGACCGCTCTGCCCGGCCGGCTGCTTGCCGACGATCACGAAGCGCGTGCGATTGTGCGGATCGTCCTGAATCAGCGGGAACGCGATCTGCAGGCCGTAGTGCGCGGCCGCGCGGTCGCCCGCGATCGCGGCGACGCCCGGGTCCGCCGCCGCGAGACGCGCGGCCTCCGCGTTGCTCGACACCGCTTGCCGCTCGAGCTGCGGCGCGTTCGCGGCAAGCCACTGCTGGCATTGCGCGAGCGCCTGCGCATGCGCGCAGACGCGCGTCACGCCGTCGAGCGTGCCGCTCTGCGTAAGCAGGTTGTGATGGATCGGCAGCGCGAGTTCGCCGCTGATCAGCAACTGCGTCTGCAGCAGCAGGTCGAGCGTGCGCGACACTGCGCCTTCGGTCGAGTTCTCGACCGGCGCGATGCCGAATGCGGACGCGCCTGCCTCGACCGAGCGGAATACTTCGTCGATCGACGGACACGGGAGCCCTTCGATCGACTGGCCGAAATACTCGAACATCGCCTGTTCGCTATACGTGCCGACCGGCCCGAGGAACGCGACATGGATCGTCTGTTCGAGCGCGCGGCTCGCGGCCATGATCTCGCGCCAGATGGCGCTGATGTGCTCGCTCGCGAGCGGCCCCGCACTCATGTCCTGCAGGCGCGCGATCACCTGCAGCTCGCGCTCCGGCCGGAATACCGGCGCGTTGAAGTGCTTCTTGACCTCGCCCACCTCGAGCGCCACCGCGGCGCGCTGGTTGAGGAGCGCGATCAGCTGCGCGTCGATCGCGTCGATGCGGTCGCGCAGCGGTTTCAGGCGGGAATTCAGTTCGTCGTCCATGCGTAGTTGCCGTGCTGTTTGAACAGCGCGCGCTCAGGCGCCGCGCTGTTCGAAGTCCTTCATGTACTCGACGAGCGCTTTCACGCCCTCGAGCGGCACCGCGTTGTAGATCGACGCCCGCATGCCGCCGACGGACTTGTGGCCCTTCAGCTGCAGCAGCCCGCGCGCCTTTGCGCCGGCAAGGAAGTCTTCGTTGCGCGTTTCGTCGGCCAGGAAAAAGGGCACGTTCATACGCGAACGCACCGCGGGCTCGACCTTGTTCAGATAGAAGCTGCTCGCATCGATCGTGTCGTAGAGCAGCTTCGCCTTCTCGATATTGCGCGCCTCGATCGCCTCGAGGCCGCCCTGCCGCTTCAGCCACTGGAACACGAGGCCCGCGATGTAGATCGCATAGGTGGGCGGCGTGTTGTACAGCGAATTGTTCGCGGCGACCGTCTTCCATTCGAATGCGGACGGGCAGATCGACAGCGCGCGATCGAGCAGATCCTCGCGAACGATCACGACCGTCACGCCGGCCATCCCGATGTTCTTCTGCGCGCCGCCGAACAGCACGCCGTACTTCGCGACGTCCATCGGACGTGACAGGATGTGCGACGACACGTCCGCGACGAGCGGCACGTCGCCGAGGTCCGGAATCTCGAACGTCTCGACGCCGTCGATCGTCTCGTTCGTGCACAGATGCACGTAGGCCGGATCGTCCGACAGTTGCCATTCGGCGCGGGCGGGCGCGCGCGTGAAACCGTCGGCCGTCTTGCCCGACGCGGCCAGGTGCGGCGTGCCATATTTCTTCGCTTCGTTGAACGACTTCTGCGACCACGAGCCCGTCACGACGAAGTCGGCGGTCTTGCGCGAACCGAGCAGGTTCATCGGCACGATCGCGTTCTCGGCAATGCCGCCGCCCTGCAGGAACAGGATCCGGTGGCTGGCCGGCACATCGAGCAGCTCGCGCAGGTCGGTCAGCGCTGCCTCGTGGATCGACATGAACTCCTTGCCGCGATGGCTCATCTCCATCACGCTCATGCCGCTGCCGTGCCAATCGAGCATTTCGTCGGCGGCCTGCCGCAGCACTTCCTCGGGGAGTGCCGCAGGACCGGCGGAGAAGTTAAAGACGCGCATCGTGAAAACCTCGGGAGAGACGCGACCGGCTTGCCGCCGGCAGAAAGAACCGCGCCAGAAAAGGAATGGCCGCTTGCGCTCGCGCGCAAACGGCCATTATCGCACTGTCATCAGGCTCCCGCCAAACCCGGCCGAACGGCCGGGCGGCGTGCCCGGACGGCTTACTTGCCCGGCTTGACTGCCGCGACTTCCTTGTCAGCCTGTGCGCGCGTCGCCTGGATCGCTTGCGGCATGTACTTCTGCATCAGGCCGTTGACCACGTCGCGGCCGACCTGATCCTGAACCTGGATGAACTTGCGGCCCGTCGGGCTCTTGTAGAACGTCGTCAGATCCTTGATCTCCGACGTGCTGTAGTACTTCGCGTATGCGTCGTACTGAGCCGACATCGCGTCGCTCTGGAACTGCTGCGTGCCGAACACCTTGCCCGCGCCGTCAACCAGCTTCGGCACCGCGTTCTTCTGCAGCGTCGGCACGGCGGCTTGCTTTTGCTTGTCGTTCAGCGTCTTGTTTTCCGACAGCGCGTCCGACAGGATCGCCGGCACGAGCTGCTTTGCCTGCATCTCGGCGCTGTTGCCGATAGCCGACACGAGCTTCGGCGCGTCGATCGCGTCGAGCAGATCCTTGATCGCAGCCTTCTTGTCGGCGTCGATCGGCGCAGCTGCCGCGGTCGCAGCCGGTGCGGAATTCGACAGCGCTTGCGCCATCGCGAACGTCGGCACCAGTGCAGCCAGCAGAACCAGTTGCTTGAATTGCTTTTGCATCATCACTCCCTTTTGGAAATATGAATGGTTGCTCGCCGACCGCGGCGCCTGGCGCCCGCGGCGGCTCGAATCTCATCCGTTCTTCAGGCTTCGCCGTCCGACGCCTCGTCGGCCTCGCCATCGCCCTCTTCGGCTTCTGCGATCTGCTGCAGGCCGGAGAGCTTGGTACCCTCATCGAGACTGATGAGTGTAACACCTTGCGTGGCACGCCCCATCTCGCGAATCTCGGACACGCGGGTACGAATCAACACGCCGGCGGTCGTGATCAGCATGATCTGATCCTCGGCGTCGACGAGCGTCGCGGCGACGACCTTGCCGTTGCGCTCGGACGTCTGGATCGCGATCATCCCCTTCGTGCCGCGGCCGTGACGCGTGTACTCGGTGATCGGCGTGCGCTTGCCGTAGCCGTTCTCGGTCGCGGTGAGCACGGTCTGCTCCTCGCTGCCGGCAACCAGCAGCGCGATGACCTGCTGCCCGTCCTCGAGCTGCATGCCACGCACGCCGCGCGCTTCCCGGCCCATCGGGCGCACGTCGTTCTCGTCGAAGCGCACGGCCTTGCCGGCGTCGGAGAACAGCATCACGTCGTGCGCGCCATCGGTGATCGATGCACCGATCAGGAAGTCGCCCTCGTCGAGACCGACCGCGATGATGCCCTTCTTCATCGGGCGGCTGAATGCCTCGAGCGGCGTCTTCTTCACGGTGCCGAGCGACGTCGCCATGAACACGAACTTGTCGGCCGAGAATTCCTTGACCGGCAGCACGACGTTGATCTTCTCGCCGTCCTGCAGCGGGAACATGTTGACGATCGGACGGCCGCGCGAGTTGCGCGAACCCTGCGGCACTTCATAGACCTTGACCCAGTACACGCGGCCGCGGTTCGAGAAGCACAGGATGTAGTCGTGCGTGTTCGCGATGAACAGCGTCTCGATCCAGTCGTCTTCCTTCATCTGCGTCGCCTGCTTGCCGCGGCCGCCGCGCTTCTGCGCGCGATACTCGGACAGCGGCTGCGACTTCACGTAGCCCGCGTGCGACATCGTGACGACCATGTCCTGCGGCGTGATCAGGTCTTCGGTATTCAATTCGGTCGCGTTCAGCTCGATCTTCGAGCGGCGTGCGTCGCCGAATTCGGCCTTCACCGTCGTCAGCTCCTCGCCGATCATCGTCGTGATCCGCTCGGGGCGCGCGAGGATGTCCAGCAGGTCGGCGATTTGCGCCATCACTTCGCGGTACTCGCCGATGATCTTGTCCTGCTCGAGACCGGTCAGGCGCTGCAGACGCATCTGCAGGATTTCCTGCGCCTGCGTGTCGGACAGACGATACAGCCCGTCGGTCTGCATCCCGAACGCCGGGTTCAGGCCTTCCGGACGGTACGCGGAGCGGCCGCCCGCCGACGCGTTCTCGGTCTCGGCGCGCGTCAGCATCTCGCGCACGAGCGACGAATCCCACGGCTTCGCCATCAGCTCCTGCTTCGCGATCGGCGGCGTCGGCGCTGCCTTGATGATCGCGATGAACTCGTCGATGTTCGCGAGCGCGACCGCGAGACCTTCGAGCACGTGGCCGCGCTCGCGCGCCTTGCGCAGTTCGTAGATCGTGCGGCGCGTCAGCACTTCGCGTCGATGCGACAGGAAGCACTGCACGATTTCCTTCAGGTTCAGCAGCTTCGGCTGGCCGTCGACCAGCGCGACCATGTTCATGCCGAACGTGTCCTGCAGCTGCGTCGCCTTGTACAGGTTGTTCAGCACCACCTCGGGCACTTCGCCGCGCTTCAGCTCGATCACGACGCGCATGCCGCTCTTGTCGGACTCGTCGCGGATGTCGGAGATGCCCTCGAGCTTCTTCTCGTTGACGAGCTCGGCGATGCGCTCGAGCAGCGAACGCTTGTTCACCTGATACGGCAGCTCGTCGACGATGATCGCCATCCGCTGACCGCGGTCGATCTCCTCGAAGTGGGTGGCCGCGCGCATCACGACGCGGCCGCGCCCGGTGCGATAGCCGTCGCGCACGCCGGCGACACCGTAGATGATGCCGGCCGTCGGGAAGTCCGGCGCCGGGATGATCTCGATCAGCTCGTCGATCGTCGCTTCCGGGTTGTTCAGCAGGTGCTGGCACGCGTCGACGACTTCGTTCAGGTTGTGCGGCGGGATGTTGGTCGCCATGCCGACCGCGATACCCGACGAGCCGTTGATCAGCAGGTTCGGGATGCGCGACGGCAGGACCGACGGCTGCATCTCGTTGCCGTCGTAGTTCGGCTCGAAGTCGACCGTTTCCTTGTCGATGTCGGCGAGCAGTTCGTGACCGATCTTCGCCATGCGAATTTCGGTGTAACGCATCGCCGCGGCATTGTCGCCGTCGATCGAGCCGAAGTTGCCCTGTCCGTCGATCAGCATGTAGCGCAGCGAGAAGTCCTGCGCCATCCGCACGATCGTGTCGTACACCGCGGTATCGCCGTGAGGGTGATACTTACCGATCACGTCACCGACGATACGCGCCGATTTCTTGTACGCGCGGTTCCAGTCGTTGTTCAGTTCGTGCATCGCGAACAGTACGCGCCGGTGCACGGGCTTCAGGCCATCGCGGACATCCGGAAGGGCACGTCCGACGATCACGCTCATCGCGTAATCGAGATACGAACGGCGCATTTCCTCCTCTAGGGAGGTGGGCAGGGTCTCTTTGGCGAATTGATCCATGTATCCGTATCGTTTCGGAGCGAAGACGGCGAACGCCTTTCGCGTGGGCGCTGCATGCGCAACGCAACGCGAGATTCTAACATGCGCCCATCAACCGCCAATTCGCCACCCCCTCTATATGTAAACAGCAAAAATCGCCGCCCATGGAAAAGGCGCCCGAACCAGTCGTGATCGCGCCCCTTCACAAGGCTTGGGGTCGGTCGGATCGCTGTCACGCACGCGCGTAAACCCTCGCGGCCTTTCTTGCAATTTCGCGGACACGCTCTTGACAATCTCTAAAAGTTACGGCAGGCAGGTGTTGCGCATGCACCACAAAGTTGAAGCGATCTTGGGGTGGGGAGGATTTTTTTTCGTAGGAAGGGAACGATATGGCAAAATGCCAACGCACTGAAAGTTAGACGCTGCTCGAAGTCTACACAGAGCGGTGCCGCGTTTTTTGTGCCGCACCAATGTTATACTTCGAGCAATGTATGACTTGTCACCGTCAACAGGCTCGCAGTAAACCTGCGGTAATCTCAATTTCGAGAGGAGAAATATGAATAAACTTTCAAAGCTCGCGTTCATTGCAGCTACCGCAGTTATGGCTGCATCCGCTTCGGCACAGTCGGTGCCGGCGTCGCGTCAAGCCGTCAACGACAACTGGGTGAACGGCACGGGCGAATGGGTGTGGATGAACGGCACGAACGAGCTCTGCTGGCGTGACGCGTTCTGGACGCCGGCCACCGCCAACGCGAAGTGCGATGGCGCACTGGTCGCCCAGGCACCGCAGCCGCCGGTCGCTCCGGTTGCTCCGGCCATCACGAGCCAGAAGATCACGTACCAAGCCGACGCACTGTTCGACTTCGACAAGGCTACGCTCAAGCCGCTGGGCAAGCAGAAGCTGGACGAACTGGCTTCGAAGATCCAGGGCATGAACACGGAAGTGGTCGTCGCTACGGGCTACACGGACCGCATCGGTTCGGACAAGTACAACGACCGTCTGTCGCTGCGCCGTGCGCAAGCCGTCAAGTCGTACCTGGTCAGCAAGGGTGTCCCGGCCAACAAGATCTACACGGAAGGCAAGGGCAAGCGCAACCCGGTCACGACCGGCTGCAACCAGAAGAACCGCAAGCAACTGATCGCCTGCCTCGCACCGGACCGCCGCGTGGAAGTCGAAGTGGTCGGTACGCAAGAAGTCCAGAAGACGACCGTTCCGGCGCAGTAAGCCGCGGTTTTCGACTGCTTCAAAGCCCCGCTCCGGCGGGGCTTTTTCTTTGACGCCCGTTCTGGCGCTCGCTGGCCTCGTCGTGCGGCCCCTTATATACTCGGGGCTGACGTACCGACGCACCGCCCTCCTTCCGTAGCCCGTTTGCCGACATGACCAACGCCGATCCGCACGAACTCCAGAAATTCAGCGACCTCGCCCATCGGTGGTGGGACCCGAATGCCGAATTCAAGCCCTTGCACGACCTGAATCCGGTCCGGCTCGGCTGGATCGATTCGCATGCGCACCTCGCCGGCAAGCGCGCGCTTGATATCGGCTGCGGCGGCGGCATCCTGTCCGAATCGATGGCCGGGCTCGGTGCCCAGGTCAAAGGCATCGACCTGTCAACCGAAGCGCTCGGGGTCGCCGACCTGCACAGCCTCGAAAGCGGCATCACGGTCGACTACGAGGCGATCGCCGCCGAAGCGATCGCCGAACGCGAGCCGGGCACATACGACGTCGTCACCTGCATGGAGATGCTCGAGCACGTGCCGTCGCCGGCCGGCGTCGTCGCCGCGTGCGCGACGCTCGTGAAGCCGGGCGGCTGGGTGTTCTTCTCCACGCTGAACCGCAACCTGAAGTCCTACCTGTTCGCGGTGATCGGCGCCGAGTACATCGCGCAGATGCTGCCGAAGGGCACCCACGACTACGCGCGCTTCATCCGCCCGTCGGAACTGGCGAGCTTCATTCGCGGGACCGATCTGCACATCGTCGAGATCAAGGGTATTACCTATCACCCGATCGGCAAGCGCTTCGCGCTGTCGAACGACACCGACATCAACTATCTCGTCGCGTGCCGCCGCGGCGCGTGACCCTCCGACCGGCATGACGATTCCCCTTTCGACCGAGCGGCCTGCATTCGACGCGCCGCGCCTGCTGCACTGCGATGCCGTGTTGTTCGACCTCGACGGCACGCTCGCCGACACGGCGCCCGATCTCGCCGCTGCAGTCCACAAGATGCAGCGTGTGCGCGGCCTGCCCGAAACGTCGCTCGACGTGCTGCGGCCACTGGCATCGGCCGGTGCGCGCGGCCTGCTCGGCGGCGCGTTCGGCATCGACCCGCAATCGCCCGGCTACGACGCGATGCGTGACGAGTTCCTGGCCAATTACGCGACCGACATCTGCGTGCACACGGTGCTGTTCCCCGGCATCGGCGACGTGCTCGACGAACTCGATGCGCGCGGCGTGCGCTGGGGCATCGTCACGAACAAGGTGATGCGCCTCACAGCGCCGCTCGCCGACCTGCTCGGCCTCGCGCCGCGCGCGGCCTGCATCGTCGGGGGCGACACAACGCCGCACTCGAAACCGCATCCAGCCCCGCTATTGCATGCGGCGGAACAACTGACGCTCGCGCCGGAGCGCATCGTCTATGTCGGCGACGATCTTCGCGACATCCAGGCTGGCAGTGCGGCAGGGATGGCGACGGTCGCTGCCGCGTACGGCTATTGCGGTGACGGCGTCGCGCCGGCCGACTGGCAAGCGCAGCATCTTGTCGGCACGACGCAGGAACTGCGCGAACTGCTGCGCGATGTTGGGCTATAATGATCAATCTTATCCGCGGGGGCGACCTGGTTTCGACAGGGGTTGTGAAGCGGCTAGGGCATGTCGAGGACCCGTCACCTCGTTAATCAATGGGAAAATCGTAACTGCAAACGACGATACGTTCGCACTGGCAGCCTAACGGCCGCCGTCCTCTGCCTAGTTCACTGACGGGCTAGTGTCGCAAGACCGGTAGCAATACCGCCAGAGGTCATTTACGTCAGTTAAGCCCTGTCGGCGTCGCGACGCCAGGGTCGAAAATCTAGCGAATCGCCGTAGTGCAGCGTGTTCGTCCGCGTCGCTGCGGTTAAATCAAATGACTGAACTAAACATGTAGAACTAGTCGTGGAGCGCTTCTGGACGCGGGTTCGATTCCCGCCGCCTCCACCAAATTCCGCGTTTGACGCACGAACCCCGCACGACGCGAGTCTGCGGGGTTTTTTGTTGCTGCCGAAGCCGGACGTCCCGCGCCTTCCGAAAAAAGCGCCGGCCCCGGACGGGCCCGGCGGAACACCGCCGACATTCCGACGGCAGGAGGTGATGGATGTTCGGCGTCGCCTGCACGGTGATCGACCGCAGCGGACGGCACCCTCTGCCCGGCAAGCGGCGCGTCATCGCCGCCGCAACACGGCCTCACCGGGCGAAGCGCAGCTTAGCTGCCGCGATACAGCGACTTCATTTCTTCTGCGCTGGCCGGACGCACACCGCTCGCACGCGAACCCGATGCCGATGCGCCCTGCACCTGCGCACCGTAACCGCTGGCGTCGCCGCCTTGCGCCTGGGCGAGCGCGCTGCGCTGTTGCTCCGCGACACGCGCCGTGGCGGCCTGGATCGCTTCCGGATAATGCGGGTCTTCGCCGCGGGCGGTGTTGTAACCGGCCTGCTGAAGCTGAACCAGTTCGGCGCGAACCTGCGCGCGGGTAAGTGCCGAGCCGGACTGCGCGAACGACACGACCGGGGCAACGAGAGCAGCAGCAACGACAACGGCTTGAACGAGCGACTTCATGGTGACCTACCTCCAGATTTGTCTGATTTCGCGGTGAACACCCGTTCATCGCTGACAAACTGAAGTTTATGTAGGCGTCTGCTTAAGAATAAGGCAGGTTTCAGGAAGACATTCTTCCCGAATCAAGGGTTAACCCTAGCTCGATCCGGACCTTGATCCGGCACCGCCAATAGCACTAAGCAAGGCCGAACCGAACCACAAAGCACGAGCCCCGCAAGGCAGCACACCCTGCGGGGCCCGAAAAGAACCGCGCGGCATGGGCGCGGCCAGGACAGACGATCGCTGCAGCGACAACCCGCCGCGTCAGCGCCTGCTTATTGAGTGTCCGTCGGACACTTCAGGTTGCAGCCATTCGGATCCCCCATATCGCCCTTGCGGCGCAATGCCGACTTCTTGCCGCTCTGGTATTTCTGCGACGGCGCCGACGCCGCGAACGGCATCTGCGGATGCTCGTTCAGGCGGAACTGCTCGCTCAGGATCCCGCCGGGCACGCCTGGTGAATTCTGCGCGAGTGCCAACGGCGAAGCGGCAACAAGGAGCCCTGCGGTCAACGCTGCCGCAGTGAAGGGAACGGATAGTTTCATGGCGGGATGACGCCTGAACGGCGTGCTTGTTGGAACGTTGATCGAGCGGCAAGCGTAGCGCAAATCCCTCGCTGCTGCAGCGCGGTTCGCGCGCGTCACCGTTACCGTGCGTTGCCGTCCGGCATACCGCCCCCGACGATACCGGCGAACCCCTCCGCGATGCCGATCAGCGTCCCGCACGCGGCCGGATCGTAGCCGTCGAGATGCGCGACGCGGTCGACGAAGCGTGCATCGCGCAGCAAGGCGAGCACGCCGGCGAGCGGTCGCGAGTCAAGCTGCGCGCGTTCGCACGCAAAGTAATAATCCTCGTCGACGACCGGGATGAAATCGAGCCCGAAGTGATGGGCAGCCGGCTCGACGCCGAAGCCCAGATCGGCCATCCCGCTCGCGACGAACGCGGCGATCGCCGAGTGCGTGAGTTCGGCCGACGCATAGCCGTCGATACGCTCGGGATCGATGCCGATCGCGCGCAATGCAAGATCGAGCAGCATCCGCGTGCCCGACCCCGGCTGCCGGTTGACGAAACGGATGTCGTTGCGGGCGAGATCGGCGAGCCCGCCGACCTGCTTCGGGTTGCCGCGCGGCACGAAGAGTCCCTGCTGGCGACGCGTCAGATGAATCAGCACGTGACGCGTGTCGTCGAGCCACGGCCGGTAGATCTGCGCGCACTGATCGCGGAACGCGCCACGCGGCAGATGAAAACCGGCCAGCTCGCATTCGCCGCGCGCGAGCGCCTGCACGGCCTCGACGCTCTCGCGATACTTGATGTCGACGGCGGCCTGCGCATCGACGAGCGCGGAAACGAGCGTCGCAACCGCGTAGCCGTGCGACGCATGGATGCGCACGGCGCCGTCGCGCTGCGCGAGCCGCCGGTTCAGGTCGCTCGCCACCTCGGCCGCCAGCGCGCGCAGGTTGCCGTCGAGACGGCTGCGCGCGAGCCGCTGCGCGTCGACGATCGCCTGCCCGAGCTCCGACAGCGTCGACCCCTTGCCGCGCGCCGTCTCGATCAACTCGCCGCCGACGCACGCCTCCAGCGCCCGCAGCATGCCCCACGCGTGCCGATACGACAGACCTTTCGCCTGCGCGGCCTGCGCGATGCTGCCCGTATCGGCCACGAGCTCCAGCAACGGGGCGACGTCCGACAGGCTGGCGGTGCGGCCCTCGGTGTCGCGTACGGTCAGATATGCGTCGCATTCGATTCGAATCAATTATGCACTCCGATTTCCTATTGCGACTGCGGAATCTTCCGCTTATCGTTGCTCAAAATCAATCAGGACGAAGTCCCGATGTGCACTATATGAATCAACGGCACATATGAGACTTTGGAGGAGCATACCCGATGTCCCCGAATTCCCCTGCGCCCGACGCGCTCGTCGAGCGCCACGCGCGTGCCGGCCGCTCGCTCGTCGCGATCCTGCATGCGATCCAGGACGATGCAGGCTACGTGCCCGCCGGCTGTGTCGCGCCGCTCGCGAAGGCGCTGAATCTGTCGCGCGCCGAAGTGCACGGCGTGATCACCTACTACCACCACTTCCGCACCGCGCCGCCCGCGCGCGTGACGATCCAGATGTGCCGCGCCGAGGCGTGCCGCAGCATGGGCTGCGAAGCGCTGGCCGCGCACGCGGAAGCGCGCACGGGTTGTCGATTCGACGCGGCGCACGGCGATGGCACCGACGCGCACGCGCCGGACGACGTCGCGCTCGAGTCGGTCTACTGCCTCGGGCTGTGCGCGCAATCGCCGTCGATGACGGTCAACGGCGTGCTGCATGCAAAGGTCACGCCGGAGAAGTTCGACGCCCTGCTCGCCGACGCGACCGCCCGCACCCCGGAGGCAGCATGACGACCCGCATCTACGTTCCGCGCGATTCGTCCGCGCTGGCGCTCGGCGCCGACGCCCTCGCCGCCGCGATCGTCGCGGAAGCCGAGCGGCGCGGCGTCGCGATCGACCTGATCCGCAACGGCTCGCGCGGGCTGCTGTGGCTCGAGCCGCTCGTCGAGGTCGGCGCGGCCGCCGGGCGCGTGGGCTACGCGAACCTGTCGGCCGCCGATGTGCCTGCCCTGTTCGATGCGAACTGGCTCGACGGCGGCGCGCATCCGAGCGGCGTCGGCCTCGTCGACGCCCTGCCCTATCTCGCGCGCCAGCAGCGCCTCACGTTCGCGCGCATCGGCCTGACCGATCCGCTGTCGATCGACGATTACTTGAAGCACGACGGCCTCGCCGGCCTGAAGAACGCGCTCGCACTCGACGGCGGCGCCGCATGCGAATTGCTGATCGAATCGGGGCTGCGCGGCCGCGGCGGCGCGGCATTCCCCGCCGGCATCAAATGGCGCACCGTCCGGCAGGCGAGCGCGACGCAGAAGTACATCGTCTGCAACGCGGACGAAGGCGATTCGGGCACGTTCTCCGATCGCCTGATCATGGAAAGCGATCCGTACTGCCTGATCGAAGGGATGATCATCGCGGGCATCGCGACGGGCGCGACGCTCGGCTACATCTACGTGCGCAGCGAATACCCGCACGCGATCGCGGCACTCGAAACCGCGATCGAGCGCGCCCGTGAAGCCGGCTGGCTCGGCGAACGCGTGCTCGGCTCCGCGCATGCATTCGACCTGCACGTCGCAAAGGGTGCCGGCTCGTACGTGTGCGGCGAGGAAACGGCGCTGCTCGAATCGCTCGAAGGCAAGCGCGGCGTCGTGCGCGCGAAGCCGCCGCTGCCCGCACTCGCCGGCCTGTTCGGCCAGCCGACCGTGATCAACAACGTGATCACGCTCGCGACCGCGCCGGTGATCTTCGCGCGCGGCGCCGCGTTCTATCGCGACTACGGGATGGGCCGCTCGCGCGGCACGCTGCCGTTCCAGCTCGCGGGCAACATCCGCTACGGCGGCCTCGTCGAGCTCGCGTTCGGCGTCACGCTGCGCGAGCTGATGTTCGACTACGGCGGCGGCACGGCCAGCGGCCGGCCCGCGCGCGCCGCCCAGGTCGGCGGCCCGCTCGGCACCTATCTGCCCGAACACCAGTGGGACGTGCCGCTCGACTACGAGGCGTATACGGCCATCGGCGCGGTCGTCGGCCACGGCGGCATCGTGCTGCACGACGACACGTCGAATCTCGCGGAGCTCGCCGAATACGCGATGAAGTTCTGCGCGCTCGAATCATGCGGCAAGTGCACGCCGTGCCGGATCGGATCGACGCGCGGCGTCGAGACGATCGCACGCATTCGCCAGGGTGACAAGTCGGAGCGACAGGTCACACTGCTGCGCGACCTGTGCGACACGATGCTCGCCGGCTCGCTGTGCGCGATGGGCGGGATGACGCCGTACCCGGTGCTGTCCGCGCTCGACCATTTCCCCGAAGATTTCGGGCTCGCCGCCGGCAAGCAAGCCGCGTCGGGTCCGGTCAAGGCCGCGGCCTGACCCAGAAGGAGCCCTGAATGTCCCTCGACACGAACAACGTCCGCCAAGGCGGCTGCGGCTCGGGCCAATGCGCGTGCAAGAGCGCCGCGCAGGCGCGCGTGCGCGATCCGTTCGACGAAACCGACTACGGCACGCCGCAACGGCATGCCGATACCGACGTCACGCTCGAAATCGACGGCCAGCCGGTGACGGTGCCGGCCGGCACGTCGGTGATGCGCGCCGCGATCGAAGCCGGCGTCAATGTGCCCAAGCTCTGCGCGACCGATTCGCTCGAACCGTTCGGCTCGTGCCGCCTGTGCCTGGTCGAAATCGAAGGCCGGCGCGGCTATCCGGCATCGTGCACGACGCCCGCCGAAGCCGGGATGAAGGTGCGCACGCAGTCGGACCGGCTGCAGTCGCTGCGCCGCAACGTGATGGAGCTGTACATCTCCGATCACCCGCTCGACTGCCTCACCTGCCCCGCCAACGGCGACTGCGAGCTGCAGGACATGGCGGGCGTGGTCGGGCTGCGCGAAGTGCGTTACGGCTTCGACGGCGCGAATCACCTGCGCGAGCAGAAGGACGAATCGAATCCGTACTTCACGTACGATCCGTCGAAGTGCATCGTCTGCAACCGCTGCGTGCGCGCATGCGAGGAAACGCAAGGCACGTTCGCGCTGACGATCGCCGCCCGCGGTTTCGAATCGCGCGTCGCCGCCGGCGAAAGCGAATCGTTCATGGCGTCGGACTGCGTATCGTGCGGCGCTTGTGTCGCCGCGTGCCCGACCGCCACGCTGCAGGAGAAATCCGTCGTCCAGCTCGGCCAGGCCGAGCACTCCGTCGTCACGACCTGCGCGTACTGCGGCGTCGGCTGCTCGTTCAAGGCAGAGATGAAGGGCACGCAGGTCGTGCGCATGACGCCGCACAAGAACGGCCTCGCGAACGAAGGTCATGCATGCGTGAAGGGCCGCTTCGCGTGGGGCTACGCAACGCACAAGGACCGCATCACGAAACCGATGATCCGCGAGCAGATCACCGACCCGTGGCGCGAAGTCAGCTGGGAAGAGGCGCTGACCTACGCGGCAACGCAATTCCGCAAGCTGCAGCAGAAATATGGCCGCGATTCGATCGGCGGCATCACGTCGTCACGCTGCACGAACGAGGAAACCTACCTCGTGCAGAAGCTCGTGCGCGCCGCGTTCGGCAACAACAACGTCGACACTTGCGCACGCGTGTGTCACTCGCCGACCGGCTACGGCCTGAAGACGACGCTCGGCGAATCGGCCGGCACCCAGACCTTCGCGTCGGTCGGCCAGGCCGACGTGATCGTCGTGATGGGCGCGAACCCGACCGACGGCCACCCGGTATTCGGCTCGCGCATGAAACGGCGCATCCGCGAAGGCGCGAAGCTGATCGTGATCGACCCGCGCCGCATCGACGTGGTCGACGGCCCGCACGTGAAGGCCACGCACCACCTGCAACTGCGCCCCGGCACCAACGTCGCGATGGTCAACGCGCTCGCACACGTGATCGTCACCGAAGGGCTCGTCGCCGACGCGTTCGTCGCCGAACGCTGCGACACGCGCGCGTTCGAGCAATGGCGCGACTTCGTGTCGCGCGCCGAAAATTCGCCCGAGGCCACCGCTGAGGTGACGGGCGTACCGGCCGAACGGGTGCGCGAGGCCGCACGCCTCTATGCCACCGGCGGCAACGCAGCAATCTACTACGGCCTCGGCGTGACCGAACACGCGCAAGGCTCGACGACGGTGATGGGTATCGCGAACCTGGCGATGGCGACCGGCAACGTCGGTCGCGAAGGCGTCGGCGTCAATCCGCTGCGCGGCCAGAACAACGTGCAAGGCTCGTGCGACATGGGTTCGTTCCCGCACGAGCTGCCCGGCTACCGGCACATCAGCGACGCAATCGTGCGCAGCCAGTTCGAGGAAGCATGGTCGGCCACGCTGCAACCGGAACCGGGGTTGCGCATCCCGAACATGTTCGACGCGGCGCTCGACGGCAGCTTCAAGGGGCTTTACTGCCAGGGCGAGGACATCGTCCAGTCGGACCCGAATACGCAGCACGTCGCGGCCGCGCTGTCGTCGATGGAATGTATCGTCGTGCAGGACATCTTCCTGAACGAAACTGCGAAATACGCGCACGTGCTGCTGCCGGGCTCGACGTTCCTCGAGAAGGACGGCACGTTCACGAACGCGGAGCGTCGCATCTCGCGCGTACGCAAGGTGATGCCGCCGCTCGCGGGCTATGCCGACTGGGAAGTGACGCTGCTGCTGTCGCAGGCGCTCGGCTACGACATGCACTACACGCATCCGTCGGAAATCATGGACGAGATCGCGCGGCTCACGCCGACCTTCTCTGGCGTGTCGTACGAGAAACTCGACGCGCTCGGCAGCATCCAGTGGCCGTGCAACGAAGCTGCACCGGACGGCACGCCAACGATGCACATCGACGCGTTCGTGCGCGGCAAGGGCCGGTTCGTGATCACGCAGTACATTCCGACGCCTGAAAAGGTCACGCAGCGCTATCCGCTGATCCTGACCACGGGCCGGATACTGTCGCAATACAACGTCGGCGCGCAAACGCGCCGGACCGAGAACGTCCGGTGGCACGAAGAGGATCGCCTCGAGATTCATCCGCACGATGCGGAGGATCGCGGAATCCGGACCGGCGACTGGGTCGGCATCGAATCGCGGGCCGGCCAGACGGTACTGCGTGCGCTCGTGTCCGACCGCATGCAGCCGGGTGTCGTGTACACGACGTTCCACTTCCCCGAGTCAGGGGCGAACGTGATCACGACGGACAGCTCCGACTGGGCCACGAACTGCCCGGAATACAAGGTCACGGCCGTGCAGGTGATGCCGGTTGCGCAGCCGTCGGACTGGCAGCGCGCATATGCACGCTTCAACTCGGAGCAGCTGGATCTGCTCGAGCGCCGCGCCGCCACGCCGGCCGCTGCGACGACGGGCAAGTGAGGACGCGATGGACATCGGACACCTGATCGACATGGCCAACCAGATCGGCGCGTTCTTCGAATCGATGCCCGATCGCGAAGAAGCGCTGGCCGGCATCGCCGAACACATCCGGCGCTTCTGGGAACCGCGGATGCGGCGCGCGCTACTCGCCGCGCTCGACGATCCGTCGAGCGAAGCCGCGCAACGCGCCGCGCCGATCGTGCGCGACGCGATCGCCGCGCATCGCGCATCGCTCGTGCCGGCCGCGGCCCCCGTCTGAGCGCCCCGCTAAGCGGGCACCGGCATGCCCGCGAACCAGCTTTCGCAATGGCGCAGCAGCGCGTTCGCGTCGGTTGCGGTACGGCCGCGCACCGCGATGTAACCGTCGGGACGCAGCAGGTAAAACGACGGCCTCGAACGGCCGTATACCTGGGCGAGCCCGTCCGTGCCGTCGCTTTCGGCATCGGCGACGCGCCAGGTTCGCACGGCGCCCGGCATGATCCGCTCCAGCCCCTGCACAAGCGCCTGCGCGTCCGCGGGCATCGGCGGCACATCGGCCGTATCGCCCGTGTCGGCACCTGCCGGCTCCTCGAGCAGCAGCAGCGTAAAGCTCGCCGGATCGTGCAGGTCGTATAGTCGCGCGGTCCCGGGCGCCCGGCCGAGCGGCCCGTCGACCACGTGCACGAGCGCGTCGGGTGCACGCTCGCCTGCGCGCGGCCCGCCATCGAGCACGCGTTCGAGCGTGAGCGGGCTTTTCCGGTATTGCACACCGAGCTCGCTGACGGTGCGGCGCACCGCGTCACGCACCGGCCCGAACGACGCCAGCAGCGGCACGACATGATCGCGCAGCAGCTTCATCGCGCCGTGGTCGGCTTCGACGATCTGCGTAATGAAGCCGGTCTGCCGCAATACGTCACGCTCGATCGGATGGCGCTCCGCGTGATACGTGTCGAGCAGCCGCTCCGGCGTGCCCGCGCCAAGCACGCGCGCGAGCTTCCAGCCGAGATTGAACGCTTCCTGGATACCCGTGTTCATGCCCTGCGCGCCCGCCGGGCTATGAACATGCGCGGCGTCACCCGCGAAGAACACACGCCCGTGACGCAGCCGGTCGACCATCCGGCTATGCAGACGGAAATACGCCGACCACGCCAGATCGCTCGGCGCGATCGACGCGCCGACGCGAGCGCGCACGATCGCCTCGCATTCGTCGAGCGTCGGGTTCGGCGCGTCGGGCGATGCGTCGCCGCCGGGCGGCCGGTCGGCGACGAGCCGGTAGCGGCCGCCGCCCATCGGAAACAGCCCCGCGATGCCGTCCGGCGTCGTGAACAGGTGAATCTCCTCGTCCGGCCAGTCGGGTATCGCCGAGAAATCGGCGAGCAGGAAGGTCTGCTCGAACGCATGCCCCGTGAAGCCCAGGCCGAGCAGATGACGCACCGTGCTGTGCGCGCCGTCGGCGGCGATCAGGTACGACGGTGCGAACGCCTGTTCACGGCCGTCGGCGCCGCGGATCGTCACGTCGAGCGACGTACCGCCCGCGTCGCACGCGGTCAGCGTGACGCCGCGTTCGACCGTCACGCCGAACCCGGCCAGGTGCTCGGCGAGCAGCCGCTCGGTGATGCTCTGGTCGAGGAACAGCAAATACGGATAGCGCGTTTGCAGCGGATCGAAATCGAGCCGCGCGATCACGCGGCCGTCCGCATGCAACGCGGCGGCATGCGCACGATGGCCCAACGCGAGAAACGGTTCGACCGCGCGATGCTGCTCCAGCAGTTCGAGCGTGCGCGCCTGGATGCCGATCGCGCGCGAATACGGTGCGGGCGCGACGAGCCGGTCGATGATGCGCACCGGCACGCGGGCACGCGCGAGCGCCATCGCGGCGGCAAGGCCGGTCGGGCCCGCGCCGACGATCAGCACGGGCGGGATATCGAGCAGTGTGTCAGCCATGAGAACCTCGATGACACGCGATTGTGCAAGTCTACGCCGCTCCGCGTGACGGGGCCATATGCCGACCGGCCGATCTGGGGCGCCCGCGCGCAGTGTGGGAAAATACGCGCTTTCCGTCAGTTTTCGCGTCATGGATTCCGCATTCGACCGAGCGTATGCCGCGCACCGCGCGGGCCGCCTCGCCGAGGCCGAGCACGGCTATCGCACCGCACTCGCCACCAATCCCGCCGACGCCGACGCACTGCATCTGTTCGGCGTGCTGCGGCATCAGCAGGGCCAGCATGCCGAGGCGGCCGATCTCGTCGGGCGTGCGGTCGAGCTGCGCCCGAACGATGCCGCGCTGCAGCTCAATCTCGGCAACGCACTGAAGGCGCTCGGCCGCCTCGACGAAGCAATCGACCGCTTTCGCAACGCGCTGACGCTCGCGCCCGAATTTCCGCTCGCGCACTACAACCTCGGCAACGCGTATGCGGCACTGCAGCGCCACGAGGATGCCATCGACGCATTCGGCCGCGCACTTCGGCTCACGCCCGACGACGCATCGATCCACAACAACCTCGGCAACGCGCTGAATGCCCTCGGCCGTCACGACGACGCGCTCGCCGCGTTTCATCGCGCCCTCGAACTGCGGCCCGGGCACGCCGGCGCGCACAACAATCTAGCGATGGCCTTGAACGCGATGGGCCGGGCCGATGACGCGATCGCGCACTTCCAGGCGGCGATCGCCGCGCAGCCGCGCTTCGTCGCCGCTCATTTCAATCTCGGCAACACGCTCGAGGCGGTCGGCCGTCACGCCGAAGCCGCCGCCGCATTCGAAGCCGCGCTCGCGCTGCACCCGCCGTTCCCGCTCGCCCTTTTCGGGCTCGCGAACGCGCTGTGCGCGCAGGCACGCCAGCGCGAAGCGCTGCCCTATTACGAACGCGCGGTCGGCCTCGATCCGTCGTTCAGTCTCGCGTGGCTGAACCTCGGCAACGCGCATCACGCACTCGGCGCGCACGAGATGGCGCTGCGCGCGTACGACCAGGCGCTGCGCGTCGCTCCCGACCTCAAACTCGCGCACCTGCATCGCGCCGTCACGCTGCTGACGCTGGGCGACTTCACGCGCGGCCTGCCCGCATACGAAACGCGTCACGACACGCCGGGCGCGACGCCGCTCGGCACGTTGCCGCGCTGGCAAGGCGAGCCGATTGCGTCGCGCACGCTGCTGATCCGCGCGGAACAGGGCTTCGGCGACACGCTGCAGTTCGTCCGCTTCGTGCCGCTCGCCCGCGCGCGCTGCGCGCGCGTCGTGCTCGAAGTGCAGCCGGAACTCGTCACGCTGCTCGCGCCTGCCGCGGCACGCTGGCGCGTGACGCTCGTCGCACAGGGCGCCGCGAAGCCGCCGGCGGCGGACGTCGCGTGCACGCTGATGAGCCTGCCGTTCCTGCTCGGCCTGCAGCCGGCCGACATCGTCGCGGGCAAACGCTACCTCGACGCGCCGGACAGCGCGCACCGGCGCTTTCGCGGCTCGCTCGGCGGCCAGTCGAAGCGCAAGTTCGGTCTCGCGTGGTCAGGGCGGCGGCAGGCGCAGGAAAACCGCTCGATGCCGTTCGACGCGCTCGCGCCGCTGCTCGCGCTGCCGGACATCGACTGGGTTGTGCTGCAGCCGGCGCTCGACGAAGATGAACGCGCGCGCGTCGACGCGCATCCGCGCGTGCATCGCCTCGACGGGCGACTGAACGACTTCGCCGACACGGCCGCGCTGATCGAACGGCTCGACGGTGTCGTCACGATCGACACGGCGGTCGCGCACCTCGCGGGCGCACTCGGCAAGCCGCTGTGGATCATGCTGCCGTTCGCGCCCGACTGGCGCTGGTTCACCGGCGACGATTGTCCGTGGTATCCGCACGCGCGGCTCGCCCGCCAGTCCGCACCGGGGCAATGGCTCGACGTGGCGGCGGCGGTCGCCGACGCGTTGCGCGACGCCTGACCGCGGCCGAACGCAGATGAAAAAAGGAGCGCGACGCGCTCCTTTTTTCATTCGACGTGACGCGACGCGGGCGGCGTCAGGCCGCCTTGTACTGGTTGCGCGACTCGGGCGTGCGATACAGCACGAGCGTCGCGATCAATCCGCAGATCGCGGCGACGCTCAGCCACAGCCCCGGGGCCGCCTTGTTGCCGGTCTGGTGGATCAGCAACGTCGAGATCGCCGGCGTGAAACCGCCGATCGTCGTCGCGAGGCTGTACGCGAGCGAGAAGCCGGCCGTGCGCACGTCGGCCGGCATGACTTCGGTCAGCGCGACGACCATCGCGCCGTTGTACGAGCCGTACAGGAACGACAGCCACAGCTCGACCGCCAGCAGCCGCAGGAACGACGGATCGGCCACGAGCCACAGCACGGCCGGGTAGGCCGACAGCAGCGTGAGCACCGTGAACGCGATCAGCACCGGGCGGCGGCCGATGCGATCCGACAGCGCGCCGGACAGCGGTAGCCAGACGAGATTGGACAGGCCGACGCAGACGGTCACGACGAGCGCGTCGAGCGACGACAGGTGCAGCACTTCCTTGCCGAACGTCGGCGTATAGGCCGTGATCATGTAGAACGACACCGTCGTCATGATCACCATCCCCATGCCGGCGATCACGACACCCCAGTTCTCGAGCATCGAACGCATGATCTCGCCCATCGTCGGACGATGACGCTTCGCGAGGAATTCGTCGGTCTCCTTCAGCGAACGACGGATCAGGAACAGGAACGGGACGATAAGACAGCCGATCAGGAACGGAATGCGCCAGCCCCACGCGGTCATGTCCTCGACCGGCAGCGCGCGGTTCAGCAGCACGCCGACGAACGCGGCGAACACGACGGCCACTTGCTGGCTGCCCGATTGCCACGACGTATAGAACCCCTTGTGGCCCTTCGTCGCGATCTCCGACAGGTAGACCGACACGCCGCCAAGCTCGACGCCCGCGGAAAAGCCCTGCAGCAACCGGCCGAGCAGCACAAGCACCGGCGCGAGCACGCCGATCGTCGCATAGCCGGGTATCGCGGCCACCGTGAGCGTGCCGAGCGCCATCAGCCCAAGCGTCAGGATCAGCCCCTTGCGGCGGCCGTGGTGGTCGATGTATGCGCCGAGCACGATCGCGCCGACCGGGCGCATCAGGAAGCCCGCGCCGAACACGGATAGCGACAGCATCAGCGACGCGAACGCATTGCCGCTCGGAAAATAGGTTTTCGCGATGGCCGACGCGTAATACCCGTAGACCATGAAGTCGTACATTTCCAGGAAGTTGCCGCTGACGACCCGGAACACGGTACGAACCTTGGATTCCTGCGCGACGGCGTGCGTTGCTGTGGACATGCTGTTCTCTCGGCGCGGACGGCGCGACATCGGCGCCGTGTGGATCGGACGATGCGGGTGGCACCGGACCGGCACGCACGAACATCGCTGCCAGCCGGCGGCACGCCGCGCAACGATGTGCACGCCGGCATGGTCGGCAAATGATGCCACGCGAAGCCGACAATTGCCTTGGGCCGACCCGCGATCGCCGTCGCCGCGTTCGTCTCGTACGAATCGCCTCGAAAAACGCACGAAAATCAGATCGGTCTGATCGACAGGTCGCCGGCGACTCACCACAATGTCACGACTCGCCACGCTATTCGCGCCGCGGCCGGCATCGTCGCCCGTGTCGCACCGCGTACCGCCCTCATGATCCCGACGCCCCTCGTTTCCGTCGAAGGCCCGCTTGCCCGCCCTCGTGTCGCACCACTCGACGGCGTGCCGCCGTTCGGCCGCGAATGGACGTTCAGCGGCGCACCCAGCACCCGGCTCGGCACGCGCTGCACTGCCATCCTGAAAACCTCATGCATCGACGTCGAAGCACCGCATCGCACGTGCCGCTGGCAATCGCCGCCCGCCGCGCGCCCGGTGTCTGTCGGTGTACCGGCCGTTGCGGCGCGCGCCGCCGGCCAGCACATCGAGCATGCCGCCGGTCGCACGCATGAGCGGCGTGCGCGGCACGCCGCCTGCTGGAGCATCGGCGCACTCGGCATCATCGGCTGGCTGATCGCCGCGCACGAGCCGTTCCCGGGTTTCGCGCCTGCGCCTGCGATTCAGACCGTTGGCGTCGTGCCGGCGCATCCCGTGCAGTCGATGGGTGCCGTGCAAACGGCCGCGGTGGCGCCCGCCACGCCGACCATCGCGCCGGCGCAGCCCGTTACGGCGCGGCCGCTTGCGACGCCTTCCGCAGCGTTGCCCGTCGCGCGCAGCGCGACGACCGATCCAGCGCCGCGACGCCCCGACACGACACCGAACGTTCAGCGCGTCGCCAGCACATCATCGCCGGCGCCGCATCGGCCCGACAACAGGCGCACGACAACGGCACGCGAGCACGCACCTTCCGCGCCGCAATTCACCGCCCGCCCGTCGGTCACGCACCACGCGTCGCGCACGCCGACGCCCGATCGCGCCGGTTCGCCCGCGCATCCCGGAGCCGCGCACGATCCGCTCGACGATCCGCTCACGCTTATCGCGATGGCGAACGCGCTGCAGGCCGATCGCCCGGCACCGGCGGCCAATGCGCCCGTCGCCGGCTTCGACTGGACAGCGCAACTGTCCCACCGCCGCCTGACCGACGTACCGGATACGCTCACCCGCTGACAGCGCCCAACAAAAAACCCGGCGAAGCAGGCTTCGCCGGGTTTTCGTCCGTCCGTCGGTCCATCGGGCTGAATCGTCACTTGTGCGCGGGCAACCCCGTTTCGGACTGCCGTTCGAGTTGCCGTACCTGCTCCTGCAGATCACGCAACTGCACTTGCGCGGCCCGCTTCTCGATCTGCAGCGCCTGCGTCTGCTCCTGCGCCGCCTTCTGTCGCTGCGCGACCTCGGACTGCTGGCCGCGTGCAATATTCAGATCTGCCTGCAGTTGCTGCGCGCGATTCGCCTGCAGGGCGATCACGCGTTCGAGGAACGTCTTCTGCGCCTGGAGTTCAGTGCGACGAATTTCGACATCCGCGAGTTGCACCGTCTGCTGGACGAAGTTCGCGTACACCATCTCCGCGCGGTTCTTCTCCTGCGACCTGATCACGCGCCACAGATGCTTGTCCTGAAACAGCGCGACGTAATACGTCATCTCGCGCGGATCGAACATCAGGCTTGCGCCATAGCTGCCGTTGTAGGTGGTGCGCATCTCGACGATTCGTCCGTCATGCAGCATCTGCGTGAGTTCGGCGACGTTGCCTTGCGCGGTGGCATCCGTGGCGGATGTCGCGGATGCCGGCACCGCAGTCGCCGCATCGCCGCTCAGGCTCGTCACCGCGGGGCGCGTGCCCGCGACCGGCGCGGTCGCGTCGGACCACGCCGCGCCCGCGTGCGCGCAGGCGGCCAGCGCAACGATCCACGTCGCGCATCGTGCAGGGGAAAAATCTCGGAAGGCCAACGTCAGACTCCGTCGAACGAATCGGGAGTCGCGATTATCGTTCAAAACGAAACGGCCGCATCTCGAATTTATCGGGATGCGGCCGGCTTACCTGCGCGGCAATACAAGAACGGGTTACAGGCGGGTCTCGCGAGCCGCGCGCAGGAACGCATCGAGCAGCGGCGTGCAGTCGAGCAACTCGGAACCGCCGGCACGATGAAACTCCGGGTGCCATTGCACGCCGACGACGAACGGTGCACGTCGGTAGCGAATGCCTTCGATGATCCCGTCGCCGGCCGACACGGCCTCGATGTTCAGATCGCGGCCGAGATCGCGGATCGCCTGATGGTGGATCGAGTTCACGATCGCTTCGCTGCGCCCGGGGAACATGCTCGCGAGCGTCGACGAGTCGGGGAAGCGGATGGCGTGGCGATGCTGGTCGTAATGCTCGCTCACGTGCGCATTCGCGGTCGGCACGTCCGTCGCGATGTCCTGGTACAGCGACCCGCCGAACGCGACGTTGATCAGCTGGGCGCCGCGGCACACACCGAGCACCGGCTTGCCGGACTCGACGAACTCGTGAAACAGCTCGAGCTCGTACATGTCGCGCACGCGGTCGCCCGGCCATTCGGGGCGCGCATCCGACGCCGCGTAGGTTTGCGGCGACACGTCGGCGCCGCCTTGCAGCAGCAGGCCGTCGAGATGCTTCGCGTAGTCGCGCAGGCGGATGTTGCTCGGATGCAGCATGCCCTGGTGACCGACGGTCGGGATCATGAACACGAGCACGTCGCGCGACATCACCCAGTGCGCGATCGATTCCTCGAGATACTGCAGCGTCTTGCCGCGCAGCCCCTTCGCGCCCGGCTCCGGATGGAAGATCCGCGCCGACACGCCGATGCGCAGCGTGCGCTGCGTGATCCGCTGGCCGGCGCGATCGAAGATCCGGCGTGCGCGCGCCGCGACGATCCGGCCGAACACCGACCACGGCGTGTCGCTTTGCTTCAGGTACGCCGGCGGCGCGTTCTGCGCGCTCGCGGGCGGCGGACGCGGCGTGTCGAAATCGGGCTGCGCGCCGAAGCCGGGCGGCGCGGCACCGGGTTTCGGCGGCACTGCACGGCCTTCTGCGGCTGCGCCTGTCGTGCCCGCGGCGCCCGGCTCGGACGCCGCCGTGACCGGCGACGCGCCGTCCGCCGCGACGATCTGCGCGGCGGCAGCCTGCGTGGCGGGCGCCTCCGGCGTATGCGCCGGACTGGAACGGGGGGAATCGGTGGAAGCGGAAGAGGTGCCGGGCAGACCGGCCGGGGAAGGCGTGTTTTCGCTCATGACGATGGTCTGGTACGTCGCTCGCGCGTGGTGGATTGACGAGGATTCATTATGCTTCAGTGCACGATCGCGCGGTAAACGAGCAACATCCTGTCGATATTGTTGCAACTCGTCGCATCCGCCGTGACGCGCGTCACCGGCCCCGTTCGATAACATCGACAGTCGCCCGGGCAAACTGGACATCAGTGATATATCACAATAATATTCACGAATCGCCCACGCTACCCGATCGACCGCGCCATGATCGCGCCCTGCCCGGCCACCTCGCCGCCGCCCGCATGAACGTCCTGACCGACGCCCTCCACGACCGGCCCGCCGCATCGGCGGTCAGCCTCGCCGATCGCGCGTACGCGCTGATCCAGCGCGACATCATCACGATGCGCCTGAAGCCTGGCGCCGCGCTCAACGAAGCCGACCTCGTCGCACGCACCGGCATCGGTCGCACGCCCGTCCATCAGGCCGTCCACCGGCTGGTGCTCGAAGGGCTGCTGTCCGTGATGCCGCGCAAGGGGCTGATGGTGCAGCCGCTGTCGCTCGACGACATCGTCGCGGTGATCGACGTGCGCCGCATCAACGAAGCGCATTGCGTCGAACTCGCCGCACGCTATGCGACGCCCGACGATCTTGCGCGCATGGCCGCGCTGCTCGACGACGGGCAGGCCTGCGTCGACACGCACGACATCGAAGGCATGATGGAGCTCGACCGCGCGTTTCATCAGACGATCGCCGCGGCGGCACGCAACAGCGTGCTCGCGGAAATCCTGCGCGCGCTGCACGAACGCTCGCTGCGTTTCTGGTTCGTCACGCTGTCCGAGCCGCGCCACCTGTCCGAGGTCCAGCGCGAACACCTCGAATTGTTCGAACGGCTGTCCGCGCGCGATGCCGCCGGCGCGCGCACGGCCGTCGAACGCCATATCGACTCGTTTCGCGCCACGCTTGTCCAACATCTTCGTCCCTGAGCCGCCCATGACCACCTTCACGCCCTTCCCTCCGCTCGCCCAGCTCGCCGCCGACCTCGCCGCCGGCCGGACCACGAGCCGCGCGCTCGTCGACGTCGCGCTCGACCGGATCGCCGATCCGTCCGGCCAGGGTGCCGCCGTCTTCACCGAAGTCGACGCCGACAACGCGCGCGCGACCGCCGATGCCCACGACCGCCTGCGTGCAGCGGGCACCGTGCTGTCGCCGCTCGCGGGTATCCCCGTGTCGGTGAAGGATCTGTTCGACGTCGCGGGCCAGGTGACGCGCGCCGGCTCGCGCGTGCTCGACGGCGCGCCGCCCGCCAAGGCCGACGCGGTCGCCGTCGCGCGGCTCAAGCGCGCGGGCGCGGTGCTGGTCGGCCGCACCAACATGAGCGAGTTCGCGTTCTCGGGGCTCGGCCTGAATCCGCACTTCGGCACGCCGCGCTCGCCGTACCGCCGCGACGTGCCGGGCGACGCGCGGATTGCCGGCGGCTCGTCGTCCGGCGCGGCCGCGTCCATCGCCGACGGGATGGCGGCCGTCGCGCTCGGCACCGACACCGGCGGCTCGATCCGCATTCCGGCCGCGCTGTGCGGGCTCACGGGCTTCAAGCCGACCGCGAGCCGAATCCCGACGCAAGGCGGCGTGCCGCTGTCGACCACGCTCGACTCGTTCGGCCCGATCGGCCTGACGGTCGCCTGTTGCGCACTCGTCGACCGCATGCTCGCGGGCCTCGAGCCGAACGTGCCGGCCGCGCGGCCGCTCGAAGGCGTGCGGCTCGGCGTGCTGACCAACTATGTGACGGACGGTGTCGACGCCGATGTCGCCGCCGCGCTCGACGCATCGCTGAAACACCTCGAAGCCGCCGGCGCGATCGTCACGGAAGTGCGCTTTTCCGCGCTCGACCGGTTGCCGGACATCAACCGCTTCGGCTTCTCGCCGATCGAGGCATACGCGTGGCATCGCCCGCTGCTCGCGCAGCACCGCGACCAATACGATCCGCGCGTGCTGTCGCGCATCCTGAAGGGCGAGCCGGCGAGCGCGGCCGACTATCTCGACCTGCTCGCCGCCCGCCAGGCGATGCTGGACGAAGCGGCGCACACGGTCTGGTCGCGCTTCGACGCGCTCGTCGCGCCGACGGTGCCGGTCGTGCCGCCGCGCATCGCCGAACTCGAAGCGGACGACGCCGCCTTCACGCGCACCAACGCGCTGATCCTTCGCAACCCGAGCGCGTTCAACTTCCTCGACGCCTGCGCGCTGTCGCTGCCGTGCCATCCGCGCGACGCCGCGCCGGTCGGCCTGATGCTCGCGGCCGCGCCGCATCGCGACGATGCACTGCTCGCGATCGGCCAGGCGGTCGAAGCCGTGCTGACCACGATCCGGTGACCGCACGGGCGCAATGACGACGGCAGATGCCCCAGACGCAGTGGCTGCGGCGGGGTGCCGCACGTGCGTTGTCAGTTTCGTGCCAGATCGTTCGCGCTAAAATCGCGCGATTGTTTATCGGACCGACCAACGACAGGAATCCCGCCGACATGAACGACTCCACGCTTGCACTCCGCCGTGAACGCCGCCTGCTGATGCTGCTCGGATGGGTGTGCATCGCCCTGCTGGCCGGCGCGCTCTATCTGCAGTACGTGAAGAACGAAGATCCGTGCCCGCTGTGCATCATCCAGCGCTACTTCTTCGCGGCGATCGGGATCTTCGCGTTCCTGGCGGCCGGGATGCGCAACTGGCGCGGCATCTGGGTGCTCGAGCTGCTGATCGCGATCGCCGCGGCCGGCGGCGTCGGCACCGCCGCGCGGCACCTGTCGATCCAGATGAATCCGGGCTTCAGCTGCGGCTTCGACACGTTGCAGCCGATCGTCGACAGCCTGCCGCCCGCCCAGTGGTTCCCCGGCATGTTCAAGGTCGCCGGCCTGTGCGAGACCGTCTACCCGCCGATCTTCGGCATCCTGCTGCCGGGCTGGGCGCTGATCGGCTTCGCCGCGATCCTGATCGCCGTCGCCTCGAGCCTCTGGCGCCATCGCCGCAAGCTGGCAGGCTGACCGGGCGCGCCACACGGTCCGGCCGACCGGTCGAGGCCGCGCGGGCGCTTCGCGCCGCTCACCCGGCTGCACCGGCGCAGCGCCAACGCGGCCGCCGCTGCCGGCCGCGCGTAAACACCTACCCCCGCCGCAACGCGGATTTCCGGGCGAACGCACCGCGCGCGACATCCGCGCGCACGCCCCGCCGCGCATGCGTTTCGGCCCGATGCCCGTGCATCGGCGCCCCGATCCCGCGCGGCGGGCCTATGATCGACATGATCGCCGCCTGATAGCCCGGATCACCGCCCGGCAATGTTTCCGCCGCCTCGCGGTGCTATCTTCGCGACTGGATGGCGATCTACGTGCGCGAGGCCAGCGGTCTCACCTCCTGCGTAACGCGCGCCCGATCCGCAATGTCGACCGGATTCATCATGACAACGCAAACCATCCGCATCCGTCACCCTCATGGCGTCCGCGCGTCCCGCGGCGTCGTTCGCGCGCGCCTTCGGCGCACGGCCACCGCACCGAACCAGTCGGGCAGCCGGCTCGCGTCGCTCCCGTCCACCCTCGTTGCCACCGCGCCCGCCAGCCCGCGCCGCGCGTCGTGCCGCGTCGTCCGGACCGGAGCGTGCTGATGGAAGCCTGGCTCGGCGATTTGCAGCAACTGCTCGCTCACGGCGAAGCGGCCGTGCTCGTGACGGTCGCGCACACCGACGGCTCCGCGCCGCGCGAGGCCGGCACCAAAATGCTCGTCACGCGCGACACGGCCCGCCATACGATCGGCGGCGGTCATCTGGAATGGAAGGCGATCGAGATCGCGCGGCACCTGCTGAAGGACGGCGCGCACGTGCCCCACGCACGCCGGCTCGAACGGCTCGCGCTCGGCCCGAGCCTCGGCCAGTGCTGCGGCGGCGCGGTCGTGCTCGCGTTCGAGCGGCTCGACGTCGGCGACCTCGGCTGGATCATGTCGCTCGCCAAGCGCGTCGCGGCGGGTGCCGCGACCGTGCGTAGCGTATCATTCGGCCCCTCGCCGGGCGCGCCGCTGCTCAGCGAGCCCGAATCGCCCGCGGCGCGCGCCGACTGCCTGCTGTGGGAAACCGGCGGAGTGTCGCTGATGACCGAAACGATCGCGCCATTTGCGTTCCCCGTCGTGCTGTTCGGCGCGGGACACATCGGCACCGCGCTCGTGAAGGTGCTGGCGACGCTGCCGTGCCACGTGCACTGGATCGACGGGCCCGACGCGGTGTTCCCGCCGGCCGACGCACTCGCCGGGATCGGCAATCTCGCGATCGACGCGATGGCCAGCCCGGCCGATGCCGTCGACACGGCGCCGCCGCATGCGTACTTCGTCGTGATGACGCACGACCACACACTCGATTTCGTGCTGGCCGAACGTATCCTGCGGCGCGGCGACTATGCGTATTTCGGGATGACCGGCTCGCGCACCAAGCGCATGCAGTTCGATCATCGGCTGGCGGCGATCGGCATCGATCCGGCCCAGGTCGCGCGGATGCGCTGCCCGATCGGCGTCGAAGGCATCGTCGACAAGGCACCCGAAGTGATCGCGATCTCGGTGGCCGCGCAATTGCTGCAGGCCGTCGAGGCAAACGCGCCCGTGCAGGTTTCCCCACAATTCTGACCGACCAAGAACAACGCCATGACCCCGACATTCAAGGACAAGATCGCCCGCGCTCCGAAAGCGGAGCTGCACATCCATATTGAAGGCTCGCTCGAGCCCGAACTGATTTTCGCGCTCGCGCAGCGCAACGGCGTGAAGCTCGCGTACGAGTCGATCGACGCGCTGCGCGCCGCGTACGCGTTCACCGACCTGCAGTCGTTCCTCGACATCTATTACGCCGGCGCGAGCGTGCTGCTGACCGAGCAGGATTTCTACGACATGACGGCCGCGTACTGCGAACGCGCACTCGCCGACAACGTCGTCCACACCGAGCTGTTCTTCGACCCGCAGACGCACACCGAACGCGGCGTGCCGATCGAGACCGTCGTTGCCGGCATCGACCGCGCGCTCGCCGATGCCGAGCAGCGCGGGCTGTCGAGCAAGCTGATCCTGTGTTTCCTGCGCCACCTGTCCGAAGAAGATGCGCTCGCGACGTTCGAATCCGCATTGCCGCTGTTCGAACGCTATCGCCACCGGCTGATCGGTGTCGGTCTCGATTCGTCCGAGCTCGGCCATCCGCCGACGAAGTTCGCGCGCGTGTTCGAGAAGGCGCGTGCGCTCGGGCTGAAGCTCGTCGCGCATGCGGGCGAGGAAGGCCCGCCCGCCTACATCTACGAAGCGCTCGACGTGCTGAAGGTCGACCGGATCGACCACGGCGTGCGCAGCATCGAGGACGCGGCGCTCGTCGAACGCCTCGCACGCACGCGCACGGCGCTGACCGTGTGCCCGCTGTCGAACCTGAAGCTGTGCGTGTTCGACGACATGGCGAAGCACACGCTGAAGGCGCTGCTCGATCGCGGTGTCGCGGTGACGATCAACTCCGACGATCCGGCCTATTTCGGCGGCTACGTGAACGACAACTACTTCGCGACGGTCGACGGGCTGCAACTGACGGACGCCGAAGTGCACGCGGTGATCCGCAACGGCTTCGAGGCGTCGTTCGTCGACGCCGCGCAGCGCGATGCGCTGATCGCGCGTCTCGATTCGTACTGGCAAGCCGCGTGACGGCCGGCATCGAGGTTCGCTAGACAGATGAAACACGTCGACGACATCCGCTTCGTGGCGACCGGCTCGACCCTGCGCCACGCCGGCCGCGTGCGTGCCCCGCGCGCGCACGCCGACGCCGCGTCCGTCGCCCGCGCGGCGACGGCGTTGTGCGACGTCGCGCGCCGAAGCCTGTCGTGGCGGCTCGTCATGCAGCTCGCCGCCGCGCCGGTCGCACATGCCGACACGCTCGCGTGCGCGTTCGCCATCCGCGGCGCCCCGGCCTCCGCGCTTTGCCGCGTCGCGCATGCCCGGGCAGCACCCGCCATGCCGTCGCCCGCGCGGCGCCGACCGTTTTCTTCTGTTCGCCTTACCTTGATGCAGGACCATTCGTCATGACGCAAACCGCTTTCCGTTCCCAACTGCTGACCTTCAACGGCGACCCGGCGCAGTCGAGCCAGGCCGCGAACCACGAGACCGACGGCCTCCTGATCGTCGACGACGGCAAGGTCGTCGCGGCCGGCCCGCATGCGCGGCTCGCCGCGACGCTCGCGCGCGACGCGGTCGTCCATGATCTGCGCGACAAGCTGATCGTGCCCGGCTTCATCGACACGCACATCCACTATCCGCAGACGGACATGATCGCGTCGCCGGCGCCCGGCCTGCTGCCGTGGCTCGACAAGTACACGTTCCCGACCGAGCGCCAGTTCGGCGATCCGGAACATGCGCGCGAGGTCGCCGACTTCTTCGTCGACGAACTGCTCGCCTGCGGCACGACGAGCGCGCTCGTCTACTGCACCGTGCACAAGCAGTCGGCCGACGCGCTGTTCGCGGCGAGCGACGCGCGCGACCTGCGGATGATCGCGGGCAAGGTGCTGATGGACCGCAACTGCCCCGAATTCCTGCGCGACACCGCGCAATCGGGCTATGACGACAGCGCCGAGCTGATCGGCCGCTGGCACGGCAAGGGCCGCCAGATGTACGCGCTGACGCCGCGCTTCGCGCCGACGTCCACCGAGGCGCAGCTCGAGGCATGCGGCGAACTCGCGCGTCGCCATCCGGACGTGTTCGTGCAGAGTCACGTCGCGGAAAACGTCGATGAAGTGAAATGGGTGGCCGAGCTGTTCCCCGGCCACCGCAGCTATCTCGACATCTACGACCGTTACGGGCTGCTGCGCCCGCGCGCGGTGTACGGCCACTGCATCCACCTCGACGACGAGGACCGTCGCCGGATGGCCGAGACGCGCACCGTCGTCGCGCACTGCCCGACGTCGAACTTCTTCCTCGGCAGCGGGTTGTTCGACTTCGACAAGGCCGGCGAATTCGACGTGCCCGTCACGCTCGCCACCGACGTCGGCGGCGGCACGTCGTTCTCGATGCTGCAGACGATGAACGAGGCGCACAAAGTCGCGCGGCTGTCGGGCCACCACCTGACCGCGACGCGGATGTTCTGGCTCGCGACGGCCGGCGCCGCCCAGGCGCTCGACCTCGCCGACACCGTCGGCACGCTCGCGCCGCGCACCGAAGCCGACTTCGTCGTGCTCGACCCGCAGGCCACGCCGCTGCTCGCGCGCCGCACGAAACGCGCGGAGTCGCTCGAGGAACTGCTGTTCGCGTTCGCGCTGCTCGGCGACGACCGCGCCGTGTACCGCACGTATGCGGCCGGCCAGCTCGTGCACGAGCGCGGCGCCGCACGCCGCACCGCCGCCGCGTAACGCACGCGCGCTTGCCTGCACCTGCTCCGGCGTGCGTCGCGGCACATGCCGGCGCAACCGGATTCGCACCGCGCACGCCACACGGCGTGCTAGAATTCGCCGCTCATTGGGGAGTAGCCGCTCCGCTCGATGCTCCGCGCCAACGGCGCGCATCGTGACGGAGGCGTCCGTCAACAGACTTGGCCTTTCGGCCATGGCGGACGCAGCCACCAAGGCCTGGCGAGACCGATGGTTCACTGCGCGCCGCATCAGGGCCCGGCGCGCGGTGGATCGTCGCTCGCACGCACAACACCGGCCCGTGGAACCCCATACGTGTCCCAAGCCTTCCTGATCTCCACCGGCGCCGTCACCCTCGCTGAAATCGGCGACAAGACCCAACTGCTGTCCCTCGTGCTGGCCGCGCGCTATCGCAAGCCCGTGCCGATCATTCTTGGCGTGCTCGTCGCAACGCTCGTGAACCACGGCTTCGCCGGTGCGTTGGGTGAATGGCTCGGCGCGCTCGTCACGCCGTCGATCATGCGCTGGGCGCTCGCGTTCTCGTTCATCGCGATGGGGCTGTGGATCCTCGTGCCGGACAAGCTCGATGCGGACGAAGCCAATGCCAACCGCTCGCGGCTCGGCGTGTTCGGCGCGACGCTCGTCGCGTTCTTCCTCGCGGAAATGGGTGACAAGACGCAGATCGCGACCGTCGCGCTCGCCGCGCGCTTCCAGGATTACATCGGCGTGGTGGCCGGCACGACTTTCGGGATGATGCTGGCGAACGTGCCCGCCATCCTGCTGGGCGACCGTTTCGCGCACCGCTTGCCGACGAAGCTGGTGCACGGCATCGCGGCCGTGCTGTTCGTCGTGCTCGGCGCGCTGGCGCTGCTGGGCGTCGGGGCGTGACGCGCGCAGGCACGTGGCGCGGCCGGGCGGCCGCGCCGGTGTCGATCCCGCGTTACTTCGCGACCGCCGCCCCCGATGCCGGCACGGCCGGCACCGCACGCTCGTTGGCGGCCGGCGCGGCCGGGCCGCCGTGCTTGTCGACCGGCAACCGCACCGTGCGGATCGCGCCGTTCGCCAACGGGAAATCGGCGAGCGCGCTGCGCGCGAGGAACGGCATCGCATACAGCAGCGCACCGTTGTCGCCGGTGGTGCGCGCGGTCACGTTGTAGACTTCCTTGCCGGTCGCGCGCTCCGTGATCCGGATGCCGAGCGTGTAGTCGAAGACCTGGTAGGTCTGCGCGACGTAGCCGGCCGGCATCGGCCCCCAGGGCCCCCACGGGCCCCACGGCCCGCCCCGCCAGTACGGCCCCGGCCCCATGAACCACGGGTCGTAGTAAACCGGCTGCGGCACCGTCACCAGATCGCTGCCGACCCCGTAGGCCAGCCCGACCAGATAGCGGGCCTGCGCGGCAGGCACCTGCCTGAATGCATACGCGGACAGCTCGTTCGCGACGATCGGCTCGTAGGTCGACTGCTCGATGCTGTGCTTCTGCGCATCCGTGCGCGTGAAGGCGTAGGTGCGTGTCGCATCGCTGCCGCTCCAGTCCGAGAAGGCCGTGACCTGCGTCGTCACGTAGCTCGTGCAGCCCGTCAGCAGCGCCACGCACAGCACCGCCGCCCAGCCCGCACTTCGTTGAATCCATTCGTGTTTCATGTCGATCCTCGTCGATCCGTCATCCGTTCGTCGCACCGCGCGAACCGCACGGGATGCCGATAATACGCGGACAGCCGGAACCGGTAAAAAGTTCGCCCGGCACGCAGCCGCCAGCCTTTGTACAATGGCCCGGTTCGCCCGGCCCGCGCCGCGGGCCCGATCCCCATTCCACCGATCTCGACGACCATGTCCGACAACGCCTCCTCCACCGTGATCCGCCGCGCCGACTATACGCCGCCGGCCTTCCTCATCGATTCCGTCGCGCTCGAATTCGATCTCGCGCCGGCCCGCACGATCGTCAGGAATACGATGCGCGTGCGCCGCAATCCGGACGCGGCGCCGACGCCGCACCTGGAGCTGCTGGGCGAAGCGCTCGAATTCCTCGGTGCACACCTCGACGGCGCGCCGTACGGCGCGGTGCGCGTGCACGAACACGGGCTGACCGTCGAAAACGTGCCCGACGCGTTCGAGCTCACGCTCGACGGCGCGTGCGCGCCGGACCAGAACACGACGCTGTCCGGCCTGTACGTGTCGAGCGACAACTTCTTCACGCAGTGCGAAGCCGAGGGCTTTCGCCGCATCACCTACTTCCTCGACCGCCCCGACGTGATGGCGTCGTACACCGTCACGCTGCGCGCCGACAAGACCGCGTATCCGGTGCTGCTGTCGAACGGCAACCTCGTCGACTCGGGCGAGCTGCCCGACGGCCGCCACTTCGCGAAATGGGAAGACCCGTTCCGCAAGCCGAGCTATCTGTTCGCGCTGGTCGCGGGCAAGCTCGTCGCGATCGAGGAGAAGATCACGTCCGGCTCCGGCAAGGAAAAGCTGCTGCAGGTCTGGGTCGAACCGGCCGACCTCGACAAGACCCGTCACGCGATGGATTCGCTGATTCACTCGATCCGCTGGGACGAGAAGCGCTTCGGCCTCGAGCTCGATCTCGACCGCTTCATGATCGTCGCCGTGGGCGACTTCAACATGGGCGCGATGGAGAACAAGGGGCTCAACATCTTCAACACGAAGTACGTTCTGGCGAACCCCGAGACCGCGACCGACACCGACTTCGCGAACATCGAATCCGTGGTCGGCCACGAGTACTTCCACAACTGGACCGGCAACCGTGTGACCTGCCGCGACTGGTTCCAGCTGAGCCTGAAGGAAGGCCTGACGGTGTTCCGCGACCAGGAATTCTCGGCCGACATGGCGGCGGGCGACGACGTCGATTCCGCGGCCCGCGCGGTCAAGCGCATCGAGGACGTGCGCGTGCTGCGCCAGCTGCAGTTCGCCGAGGACGCGGGCCCGATGGCGCATCCGGTGCGTCCGGAAAGCTACGTCGAGATCAACAACTTCTACACGATGACCGTCTACGAGAAAGGCTCGGAAGTCGTGCGGATGTACCAGACGCTGTTCGGCCGCGACGGCTTCCGCAACGGGATGGACCTGTACTTCAAGCGCCACGACGGTCACGCCGTGACGTGCGACGACTTCCGTCATGCGATGGCCGACGCAAACGGACGCGATCTCGCGCAATTCGAACGCTGGTACAGCCAGGCCGGCACGCCGCGCGTGTCGGTGCGCACCGCGTACGACGCGGCCGCGCGCCGCTACACGGTCACGCTCGCGCAAGGCTACGGCGATGCGTCGCCGGCCGCGCGCGAGACGCAGCAGGGGCCGCTGCTGATTCCGTTCGCGATCGGCCTGATCGGCCGCGACGGCCGCGACCTGCCGTTGCGTCTCGACGGCGAAACGGCCGCGTCGGGCACGACGCGCGTGCTCGACTTCACCGATACCGAACAGACCTTCACGTTCGTCGACGTGCCGGAGCAGCCGCTGCCGTCGCTGCTGCGCAATTTCTCGGCACCGGTGATCGTCGAGTACGACTACAGCGACGACGACCTCGCCTTCCTGCTCGCCCACGACAGCGACCCGTTCAACCGCTGGGAAGCCGGCCAGCGCCTCGCGACGCGCGCGCTGCTGACGCTCGCCGCGCGCGCCGCCGCGAACGAGCCGCTCACGCTCGGCGAGAACTTCGTCGCCGCGTTCCGCCGCGTGCTGACCGATGAAAACCTGTCGCCCGCGTTCCGCGAACTCGCGTTGACGCTGCCGTCGGAAACCTATCTGGCCGACCAGATGGCGGAAGCCGATCCGGCCGCCGTGCATCGCGCGCGCCAGTTCGTGCGCCGCCAGCTCGCGACCGCGCTGCGCGTCGAGTGGCTCGCCGCGTACGAGCAGCATCAGACACCGGGCGCGTATGAGCCGACGCCCGACGCATCCGGCCGCCGTGCGCTGAAGAACCTCGCGCTCGCGTATCTCGCCGAACTCGAGGATCCGGCCGACGCCGTGCGCATCGCGACCGCGCAGTACGATGCGGCGAACAACATGACCGATCGTGCCGCCGCGCTCGGCGCGCTGCTGTCCGCCGCGGCATCGGGCGCGAACGACGCGGCCGAACGCGCGCTCGACGACTTCTACCGTCGCTTCGAGAAGGAAGCGCTCGTGATCGACAAGTGGTTCGCGATGCAGGCCGCGCAGCGCGGCACGTCCACGCAGCCGACGCTCGCGAAGGTACGCAAGCTGATGGCCCACCCCGCGTTCAATCTGAAGAACCCGAACCGCGCACGCTCGCTGATCTTCAGTTTCTGCGCGGCAAACCCGGCGCAATTCCACGCGGCGGACGGCTCGGGCTACGCGTTCTGGGCCGAACAGGTGCTCGCGCTCGACGCGATCAACCCTCAGGTCGCCGCGCGCCTCGCCCGCTCGCTCGAACTGTGGCGCCGCTTCACGCCGGCGCTGCGCGACCGGATGCGCGATGCGCTCGAGCAGGTCGCCGCCGGCGCGAAATCGCGCGACGTGCGCGAGATCGTCGAGAAGGCACTCGCGTAACGTCACGCACGCGATTCGCGTCGCGTGCTCGTGCGACGAAGCCGGCGCCGCCCCATCGCGGCGCCGGCTTTTTTGTCGTCTGAAGGTTGGCGGGGTCGGAGCGGGACCACGCGTTCAGGCGCCCGGTTTTACCGCCGCTTTCGCGCCGAGCCGCCGCGCCGCGCACGCCCGAACCCGGCCGGGGCAGCCGATCGACCATGTAACCGGACGAAAAAAGGCGGCGGCTCGGGAGGCGCGCCGGGTAAAATTGCGGCAATTCAAGGATTCTTTGGCCTTTCGGAGTCTGTCATGTCCATTGCCCGCCGCACCACGCTGTCCAAGTTCCTGATCGAGCAGCAGCGTGAGACCAACAACCTCCCCGCCGACCTCCGCCTGCTGATCGAAGTCGTCGCCCGCGCGTGCAAGGCGATCAGCTACAACGTGTCGAAGGGCGCGCTCGGCGATGCACTCGGTACCGCCGGCAGCGAGAACGTCCAGGGCGAAGTGCAGAAGAAACTCGACATCCTGTCGAACGAAATCCTGCTCGACGCGAACGAATGGGGCGGCAACCTCGCCGCGATGGCGTCGGAAGAAATGGAAACGTTCTTCCCGATCCCCGCGAACTACCCGCGCGGCGAATATTTGCTCGTGTTCGATCCGCTCGACGGCTCGTCGAACATCGACGTGAACGTGTCGATCGGCACGATCTTCTCGGTGCTGCGCTGCCCGGACGGCAAGCAGGCCACCGAGGAATCGTTCCTGCAACCGGGCACGGAGCAGGTCGCGGCCGGCTACGCGGTGTATGGTCCGCAATCCGTGTTCGTGCTGACGACCGGCAACGGCGTGAACTGCTTCACGCTCGACCGCGAAGTCGGCTCGTGGGTGCTCACGCAAAGCAACATGCAGATCCCGGCCGATACGCGCGAATACGCGATCAACGCATCGAACGCACGTCACTGGTATGAGCCGGTCCAGCGCTACGTCAGCGAATTGAACGCTGGCAAGGAAGGCCCGCGAGGCGACAACTTCAACATGCGCTGGATCGCGTCGATGGTGGCCGACGTGCACCGGATCCTGAACCGCGGCGGCATCTTCATGTACCCGGCCGACAAGCGCACGCCCGATCGTCCGGGCAAGCTGCGCCTGATGTACGAAGCGAACCCGATGTCGTTCATCGTCGAACAGGCCGGCGGCGCCGCGACGACGGGCACGCAGCGCATCATGGAAGTGCAGCCGACCGGCCTGCACCAGCGCGTGCCGGTGTTCCTCGGCTCGAAGAACGAAGTCGAGCGCGTGACCAGCTATCACAACGAAGGCGAAGGCAAATAAATTTGCACTGCAGCACTAGACGGAGGTGCGAGACGCCAGTACAATCGCGCCTTCGCGATGTGGCCCTGACAGGCTGCATCGCAGTGAAGTGAAAGCGGGAAGTCCGCCGGATCGATGGTTTCGCGAAGCAGCCGCAGCAAGCTGAAAAAAATTCGCAAAACCTATTGCCAAGATCTCGGATTTAACCATATAATTTCATTTCTCTGCTGCCGGTGTAGCTCAGTTGGTAGAGCAGCGCATTCGTAATGCGAAGGTCGTAGGTTCGACTCCTATCTCCGGCACCAAGATATAAAGGCCTGATAAGCATCGCTTATCAGGCCTTTTCTCTTTCCCGGCCACGGTTTCCGATAAACGGAGTCCTACGCCACCCTCCCCGTCATTTCCGCTTGCGGGCATCCCCCGACTCCCGCGCCGCGCGCCGCCGATTACAATCGCCGGACCACCCGCCCCTCCCCCCCGCATCATGCGCATCTGGCGTCTCGAACGACCCAACCTCGGCGGACAACTGGACGTGTCCCGCGCAACCGGCCTCGTCACCGCGATCGGCGGCAGCGAGCCGAATGTGTTCGCCGCGGAAATCCTGAAGCTCTTCGACGACGCGCTGTCCGTCACGCAGTGCACGATCTTCGCGTACGAATTCGGCAACCGGCCCCGCACCGTCTCGGTCGCCGATCATCGCGGCGGCCGCTACCTGCGTGACGTCGCCGACACCTACGCGCGACATTTCTATACGCTCGACGGCAACCAGAAGATCGTCTCGGCCGCCGGTCGCGGCACGCACCGCCGCGACGTGCTGCTGCATCAGCAGGCCGGCGACGAGATCTGCCACGACGCATATCGCGCGGCCTGCTATCGCGGTCCCGACGTGTCCGATCGCCTCGCGTTGCTGATGCAGCCAAACGACTCGACCTGGCTGTCGATCAATCTGTATCGCGCGCATCGCAGCGGCGCGTTCCAGCCGCGCGAAATCGCGGCCATCGAAACGCTCGCGCCGCTGATCGCGCAGGCCGCGCAGCACCACTATGCGCTCGCCGGCGCGGCGCAGATCGGGATCCCGCAACTGATGCTCGCGCGGCTGCGCGGCGCATGCCCGGCATTGTCCAAGCGCGAACTCGACGTGCTGCGCGGCGTGCTCGAAGGCCAGACCGCGCAGGAGATCGGCGAGACGATCGGCATCAAGGCCTCCAGCGTCGTCACCTATCAGAAGCGCGCGTACCGGCGCCTCGGTATCTCGAGCCAGCGCCAGCTGTTCGCGCTGTGCCTGCAACCCTGAACCGCGCTCGCCGAGCCTGAACGCGTCGGGGTAAATCCCGGCCCGCTGCCAGCCGTACGCTGTACCCGGAATGGGGACAGCGATGTTCGGTCCGGCTTCCATACTGCATCCAGCCTGCCGCACGCATCGCGTCGTCGAGCGTGCGCATTCAAACAGTGCAACCTGGAAGCCAACGATGGGCATTGAATTCAAGCCATATCCGTTCGTCGCCGCGCGCCATCCCGCTCACCTGCCGGCCTGCAGCGACGGTGTCGACATGCAGCGGCACCGCGTCGCGATCGTCGGTGGCGGGCCGGTGGGCCTTGCGGTCGCGCTCGGTCTCGCCAATCACGGCATCCGCAGCGTGCTGCTCGAAGCCGACGATTCGGTCTGTCACGGCAGCCGCGCAATCTGCATCTCGCGACGCAGCCTCGAGATCATCGAGCGGCTCGGCGCACTCGATCGTTTCCTTGGCGTCGGACTGCCGTGGAGCGGCGGACGCAGCTTCCATCGTCACGACGAAGTACTGCATTTCACGATGCCGGAGGACGAAAACCAGAAGCTGCCGCCGATGGTGAACCTCGCGCAGTATCACATCGAGCAGTTCCTGCTCGATGCCGCGCTGCGCCGCCCCGAACTCGTCGAAATCCGCTGGCAGACGAAGGTCGCCGGCGTCACGCGGCGTCCGGACGGCGTGCGTCTCGACGTCGATACGCCGCTCGGCGGGTACGCACTCGATGCCGACTGGGTCGTCGCGAGCGACGGCGGGCGCAGCACGATGCGCGATGCGCTCGGCCTGTCGCTGCACGGCACCAGCTACGAAGGCCGTTACGTGATCGTCGACATCGCGCTCGACAGCGATCGGCCGACCGAGCGGCTCGCCTACTTCGACCCGGCGTCGAATCCGGGCTCGACGGTGCTCGTCCACAAGCAGCCCGACAACGTGTGGCGGATCGACTACCAGCTGCGCGACGATGAGGATCCCGAAGCGGCCGTCAAACCCGAGAACGTGATCCCGCGCGTACAGAGCCTGCTCGACATGATGGGCGAGCGCGGCGACTGGTCGCCGATCTGGATCACGATCTACAAGGCGAACGCGCTGACGCTCGAACGCTACCGGCACGGCCGCGTGCTGTTCTGTGGCGACGCCGCGCACCTCGTGCCGATCTTCGGCGTGCGCGGCGCGAACTCGGGCATCGACGACGCGGACAATGTCGCGTGGAAACTGGCGTACGTGATTCGCGGCCTCGCGTCGGACGCGCTGCTCGACAGCTATTCGGACGAGCGCGTGTTCGCGACGCACGAGAACCTGCGCTACGGCACCAAGAGCACCGAGTTCATGGCGCCGCCGTCGTTCGCGTTCGAGCTGATGCGCAAGGCCGTGCTGACGCTCGCGGTCCGGCATCCGGCGTTGCGTTCGCTGATCAATCCGCGCCAGACTTCGGCCATCGCCTACACGGCGTCGCCGCTGAATGCGGACGAACGCGATTCGTTCTCGGCTGGGCCGCCGCCCGGCACGGTGCTCGCCGAATGTCCGCTGATGCTGCACACGTCGAGCGACATCTGCAACGACAACGGCGCGCGTCGCGGCTACCTGACCGATCTCGTCGGCTCGTGCTTCACCGCGTTCCGCTTCACACGCGACGGTGCGCCCGATCAGTCGTTCGCCGATCTCGAGCGACGCCTGCACGACGCCGGCATCCCGTTCGCGCTGGTCACGCTCGCGCGACACGCGGCACCGCAACATCAGCGATGCGGCGGCTACGATGCCGACGGCCGGCTGTTCGACCTGTACGGCGCGCGCGACGGCACCGTCTATCTCGTGCGTCCGGACGGACATGTGCTCGGCCGCTGGCACGATGCGCGCGTCACCGACCTGAGCGCCGCACTCGAACGCGCGCTGCACCCGCACATGTCAGCCGATCTTCAGGAGAACGCATGATGACGGACACCGAACGCGACATCCTTTACACCGACCTGTGCCGCACGATGACTCGCATCGGCGAAACCGATGCATCGCTCTTTCTCGCGCGCTTCGCGCTGCTGGCGATCGAGGCGATCGGCGACGCGGCGACCGTCACCCGCCTGATTGCCGACGCCGGTGACGGCCTGCCCGACACCGACGCATCGACGCCGACGCAAGGACGATGACACATGGCGCCCCTTCCTTACAGATTCATTGCGTAGACAGACGAATCCCCTGGAAAAACCCGTTAAGGGTGCATAACATTACTTAACGATTCCGACCCGTCTATCGCGTTACATTGCGTGGGCGGCGCGGCGGGTCGCATGCCGCCTTCACGCAGCTTGCGGAGAAACAGCCGACGTCCGGTCATTTCGACTCAACACAAGGAGAGGATCACCATGACTCATGGCTTGATTATGTGGCTCATCATCGGCGCGATCGCCGGCTGGCTGGCTGGCCTGCTCGTCAAGGGCGGCGGGTTCGGCCTGATCGTCGACATCATCGTCGGTATCGTCGGCGCGGTGATCGGCGGCTGGCTGGCCGGGGTGCTCGGCATCAGCCTCGGCAGCGGCTTCATCGGTTCGGTGATCGTCGCGGTCATCGGCGCCGTGATTCTGCTGTTCGTGATCCGGCTGTTCAGGCGCGCGGCCTGACGATCTTCTCGCGCGCCTGCGGGCGCGCTTTCGTTTCGTATCTGCATCGAAGCGGCGCGCGGCATCGCCCGCGCGCCACCTTCCGCTTTCACCGACGCTTGCCGCCTTGCAACCAGCCGTCGAGCACGTCGGTCGTCAGCAATCCGCTGCGCGCCTCGCGTGCGCCATCGCGTCCGATCCACACGGTACGCGGCATTTCTCCCCGCCACCTCGCATCGAGTGCCGCCCGCAGGCGCTCGGGCATCGGCTCCGCATTCGCATACTGCGCGACCTGCGGCGGCAGGTTCATTTGCGCGAGCGCGTGTGCGATTGCCGCACCGTTCTCGTCGTACGCGTCCATCGAGACCATCGCGAGCCGCACGTCCGGATGCCGCCGCCCCCACGCGACCAGATGCGCGGCGTTCTCGCGGCAGTAGCCGCAATCGAGCGACCAGATCTCGACCGCGAGCGGCCGTTCGGGCGCCGTCGCGTACAACTTCGCGACCTCGGCCGCGTGCAGCGGCTGCAGTTCACCGGCCCACGCGGACAGGCTCGCAAGCACGGCGCCGATCGAAACCATCAGTCGTTTCATTGCGCTCCCTCCACGGAAATCAGCCGATAGCCGTCGTGACGCGTACGCCACGACAGGTAGATGCGTCCGGCATCGTCGAGCAGTTGCGGGTTGTCGCTCGCACCCGACGTCGTCGCGATCACGCGCGGCACCGACCAGTGCTCGCCGCGATCGTCCGAGCGGCGCAGCTTGATCTGCATCGTGTCGCCGTCGAACGCCTTCCATGCGAGCCAGACGACATCGCCGCGCGCGACGAGCGCCGCATGCGATGCCTGCTCGGCCGGCACCGCCGGATTCGCGCCGAACGTCCAAGGCGTGCCGAGCGGCCGGCCATCGACGTCGATGCGCGAGTAGAACACGTCGGCGCGACCGTCGACGACGCCGAACCACGCAATGTGGCGGGTGCCGTCCGGCGTGATCGCGAGCGCGGGCCCGTGCTCGGGGCACGCCTCGACGTGCCAGTTCGAGAACGTCGCGCGAACCGGCACGACGGGCGCCGACGCCGACACGGGCAGCACCGCGAGCGCATGGTCGCGGACCTGCCCCGGGAACACGTTGCGCCACACGGCCTCGATATGTCCGGCCGGACCGATCGCCATCGCGATGCGACAGCATTCGCATGTGTGATCGGTGACCTTGCGCTCGGGCTCGAACGACGCGCCGCCGTCGCGCGACACGGCGAAGTAGACTGCCGCGCCGTCGTACGTCCGCCCCGCCGCCTTCGCCGCGACGAGATCGCGCTTGTCGATCCACGCGATCGCAATGTTGCCGGCCGGATCGACCGCCATCATGTCGAAGCGGTGCGTGATCGCCTGCCGGTCGCGATGCACGGTGACGGGCACGCTCCAGGTCGCGCCGCCGTCGAGCGAACGCGAGAAGCGCACCATGCCGGTGTACGGCGCATCGAGCGGCATCGACCACGACACGTACACCGCGCGACCGTCCGGGCTCGTCGCGATCTTCGGGCGATTTTCCGCACTCGTGTAGATCGGCTCGGGCATCGCGTTGACGGTCGTGCGTGCGGACAGCGTGCGGCCCGCGTCGTCCGAGCGCGCGACGACGACGTGCGCGCCTTCGACCCATGCGACCCACAGCCGGTGCCGCGCGTCGAATGCGGCGCCGGTCGCGAGCGGCTGCTTCTGCTGCGCCGGCGCGGCCTGCATGTTCATGTGCGCCGCATGCGGATCGACGGCGTTCGGCGCGTCGTGCGCGCGTGCGGGCGACAGCGCCGCGAGCCACATCGCGCAGCCTGCCGCGAACGATTTCACAGCGACCATTTCAGTTCTCCGAAGAAAGTGCGGCCCGGATACGGGTGGAACACGTAATAGCGGCGGTCGGTCAGGTTGTCGATGCCGAGCGACGCGGTCCAGTGACGGTCGAACCGGTAGCGCGCCTTCAGGTCGACGACCGTGAAGATGCTCGTGCCGCCGTACACGTCCGGATTCACGTCGCCGTTGTCGAGCGTATTGAACTGGCGGCCCGAGTAGCGGACGCCGGCGCTCGCGAGCCAGTGCTCGTCGAAGCGGTACGACGCGAGCAGGTTCGCGCGCATGCGCGGGATGCGCGGAAAGCGCGAACCGACGTAAGCCGGATTCGCGGCGTCGGCCAGAATCTGCGCATTGCTCGCCGACACGTTCGCGTCGATGTCGAGCCCGCGCAGCCCGACGTTCTGACCGCTGAATGCGAGTTCGACGCCGCGTACGCGCACACGATCGACGTTCGAGATGTTGGTGACGGTCGATGCGCCCGACACCGTCGTCTGGCTGTAGATCGAATCGCGCAGGTCGCTCTGGAACACGCTCGCGCGCACGACGCCGACACCCACGTCGCGCTCGGCCGTGAAATCCCAGTCGATCGCCTTTTCCGGGCGCAGGTTCGGGTTGTTGTTGACGATCGCGTTGTTCGAGATCGCGCCCTGGAACAGTTCGCCGACCGTCGGAAAGCGCGTGCCGGTCGCGAACGACAGCCGGAAGCGCCAGACGTCCGTCGCGTCCCATTGCAGCGCGACTTTCGGCGACAGCGCATTCGCGCCGCGGTCCGCGTAGCCGAGCATGCCGTTGGCGTTGCCGAGCACGCCGCCGTATGCGTCCCAGCGCTCGTAGCGCAGGCCGAGGGTCGCGAGCCAGCCGGGCGCGAAACGCCACGCGTCCTGTGCGAACAGCGCCTGCGTGCGCGTGTCGCCCCGGTAGACGCTCGCGAGCGACGTAGTCGGCCCGGCCGGCCAGTCGGCCGTGTTGTACGTGACGTTGCGCAGGAAATAGTTGTCGTAGTGATAGCCGAACGTGAATGCGTGGCCCTTCACTTCCGGCGCCTCGGCCTTCAGGTCAAACGTGCGCCAGCCCGTGCCGTCGCCCTGGAACAGCGTGCCCGCCCCGCCCTGCACCGTCGACGCCGCGCGCAGCACGTCACGCGATACGTCGTACGCCGACACCACGCCCGACAGCCGCCAGCCCGAATCGAGCCTGCCGTTCAGGCCGAGCGCGTACAGCCAGTTCTCCTGGTCGCCGCGCTGCGGCGCGAACGCGCTCGGCGCGATGGTCATGTTCCGGCCGCCGATCGACACGTTGCCGCCGTAGACGGGATTGCCCGCCGCATCGCGCAGGAAGGTTTCGCCGTGCTGCCGGTAATGGTTTTCCCAGTGCCCGAGCGTCAGCGTCGCGTCGACGCGGTCCGTGAACGCGTAGCCCGTCCGCACCGTCCCGTTGAGCTGCTCGGTCCGCTCGATGGTCTGCGCGCCGACGATCGTGCGCGGCTTGCCGTTCGGCCCGATGTCAGCAGCCGCCCCCGTTACGGGTACGGCGGCGCCGAGCTTCGGGTTGTAGGCTGAATTGGGGCTCGCATACTGCATCGGCTGGCCGTCGCTCTCCAGCCGGTCGAGCGACAGCGAAAACCAGAACTTGCCGATGCGGTTCGCGATCCGCGCGGTCTGGTGATTGCCGCCGAAGCTGTCCGCGAAGCCGTAGCCGTCGTGATAGCGCTGCGTGAAGAACTGCGTCGACAGCGACGCCTCGAGTGCGTCGGGGCGCCGCGTCGTCAGCAGCACGGTCGAGCCGATCGCATTGCCCGGATACAGCGCGGAAAAGGGACCATACAGCACGTCGACGCGCGCGATATCGTCGGGCGCGATCAGCGACCAGCGCGGCGGATACGCATAGCTGGACCCCAGCAGGTTCGACAGCAGCAGGCCGTCGGCGTAGACGAGCCCGCGCGCGCTCTGCAGTTCGTTGAAGTCGCGGCCGGCGAACACGCTGTTGCGGTCGCCGATGTAGCGCTTGCGAACCATCAGGTTGGGGGCGTACTTCAGCGCGTCCTCGGTGGTGACGTTGGTGTGCGCGTCGATCTGCTCACGCGTGATCGACTCGACGACGGCCGGCGTATCGGGATCGACGGGTTGCCGCCGGGCGGTGACGTTGACGGCGGTCAGCGTGTCGCCCGTCGGCGCGGGCGCGGCAACCGGTGCGGCACGGCCGGCCGGGTCGCCCGGACCGCCGGGCACCGGCTCGGCGGATACGCGATCGATCGTGGCCGCCTGCGCGGCAGGCCAGGCAAAAACGGCCGCGCAGGCGAGCGCGAGCCGGCCGCGCGAGGACCGCGCGGCGAAGGTGAACGACATGGATGAATTCCTGAAAACGTGACCGGACGCCGCCGGGCGCGAGCCGACGCGCCGCGCGCACACGGCGCGGCGCGCGGACCGGGCCGCGGGCGGCACGCGCGCCATCGGGGCGCGCGGACGATATCAATCAGATCGCGATGTTTTCAGGCGGACCGCGCGGCTGCGCGAGACGGATGCCCTTGCGGGGAAAAACGGGAATGGCGGGCGCGGCCGCCCGGTACGCGAACGTGCGCACGAAGCCCGGCAACGCAGGCAGGCTCGTGCCGAGCGCCACGTTCGCCGCGAAGCCGGGACAGTACACGCAGTGCGGCACGCCGGCATGGTCGAACGACGATGTGCCGCGGTCGTCGCCCGACTGCGCGAGGACGATCTGGCGCGCACCTGCCGCACTGCACAATTCGAGCGTGAGCTCGCCGGAACCGTTCGATGCGAGACGCGCGTAGCCGACGACGGGCGACAGTACGTTCAGTACGAGCGCCAGCCATACGAGGCCGATCCATCGCGTCGTTCGTTTCATCGCGGTCCGGGAAAAAAGTGCGCGCAAGTATAACAAGCGGCCCGATCGTTGCCGACGTGCGAGGTGCAATAGTCGGCATCGCACGGAGCGCAGCAGCGCATGTGCCGTTAATACAACAGAGACAAAATCTAACGATTCGGCTCTGGCACAAATCCGAGCGCGAGGTTGATAATCATTGAACCTGCTGGAGAAACGACCATGGACGAAAGACCAACCCGCATGCCCCCGCCCGAGCAAGTGATGAGCCCGGATCCGGAACCCGTCGGCGTGGAATTCCTCGCCGAGTTGCCCGAGTATGTCCGGGCATTCTTCGACGAGCAGCACAAGCTGTACTCGCCGAAGTGAACCTACGTTCCGTTCTGTAACCGCCACGTGTCGATCGATATCGTGCGGTTCATCGCTGCGTTTTCGGCGCAGATCGCTTCGCACCCGGGCTGCAACGGCCTGACGGTGCCGGATCAGCGCGTCCGCTGATTCTTCTGTCGCGTCGTTCCGCCGCGCGACGGTCTTCGTCTATCCTTCTGGTTTTCCACCTCCGGCCCGCCCGGTTATCCCGATCGTTCCGATGAAACAAGTCATTCGTGCCAGCGTCGCTGTCGCCGCGCTCGGCGTCGCCTTTTTTTCGTCACCGCACATCGCACGCGCGGACGGCGATGACACCGCGCTCACCAATCTCGTCGCACTCGCATCGCAGCGGCTCGCCCTTGCCGAACCCGTCGCGCGATGGAAATGGGCGAATCACAAGGCGATCGAGGACCAGCCGCGCGAAGCGGCACTGCTCGCATCGGTCGAGAAGCGCGCCGCACAGTCCGGCGTGGATCCGGCGTTCGCGCGCACGTTCTTCGAGGATCAGATCGCCGCGAGCAAGGACGTGCAGAACGCGCTCTTTGCAACGTGGCGCGCGACGCGGCCGCCGGAAGGCTCCCCGCCCGACCTCGCGACCAGCACACGGCCGGCGCTCGATCAGATCACGCAAAAGATGCTGGCCGGCCTCGCGCAAATCGCACCGCTGCGCGACGCACCCGACTGCCAGGCGCGGCTCGCACGCAGCATCGCGAACTGGAAGACACTGACCCGCTACGACCGCACCCAGACGCAGGCGCTCGGCATCGCGCTGTCGCACGTCTGCTCCGCCGGCGGCGCCAGTGCGATCGGCTGACGGCGCACGGCCATTGCGCGCGGCAGCACGGACGTGTTCAGTCGGCAGGCGTGAGCGCCGCTAGCGGAATCAGTTGCAGGCCGCGCGCGAGATGCGTCTGCAGCAGGCGATGGGTATGCGGTTCGAACGCACCGTCCGCGCCGTCGGCCACGAGCCGCGCGGCCGCATCGAGCGATTCGGCCGCACCGAGGTAGCGCCAGCCGTCGATCACGTGAAACAGGCGGCGCTCGCCGCTCGCCTCGAACGCGACCGGGCCATCGAACGGCCAGGGCGCATTGCCGGCACGGCCACTTTCGGCCGCGGGACGCCGGTTATATGACGGACGCAGGCGAGCGATCCACTGCGCTTCCGCGAGCATCGCGCCGAGTTCGTTGCCGGTCTCCCGCCATTCGACACGCCGCACCTGCTGCGCAATCCGCATTTCCTTCGACGAGCGCCTCTCGCCGGTCAGCAGCGCACGCAAGCGCTGCCGCACGCGCACGCTGCGGCCGACGTACAGTGCTTCGTCGCCCTCCCCGAACAGCGCGTACGCGCCGCATCCGGCCGGCGCGGTATCGAGCCACGCTTCGGTCATGCCGCCCGCGAGACGGAAGTGGCGCGTCGTGCGCGCAATCTGGTCGCGCAGACGCTCGAGTGGCACGATCTCGTGCAATTGCCGCCAGAACTGCCAAAGGAGATCGGCATCCGCGAGCGCCCGGTGGCGGGCGGCGGGGACGAGACCGTGGCGTTCGATCAGCGCATCGAGTCCGTGTCGCGCCTCCCGCGGAAACAGCGCGCGCGACAGCCGCACCGTGCACAGTACGTCCGGATTGAATGCGAGGCCGGCGCGCTCGAATTCGGCCCGCAAGAAACCCCGGTCGAAGCTCGCGTTGTGCGCGACGAACAGTTTGCCGTCGAGCCGCTCGAACAGCGCGTGCGCAAGCGACGCGAACGACGGCGCGTCGCGCACCATCTCATCGGAAATGCCCGTCAGTTGCTGGATGAACGGCGGAATCGATTGCCCCGGGTTGACCAACGTCGTCCATGTCGATATGCCCAGCGGGCCGATTTCGACCACGCCGATTTCAGTGATGCGGTGCTCGGCGGACGAACCACCGGTGGTTTCGAGGTCGACGAAGACGAGCGGCTGTTCGCAGGCGGGATCTGACGGGCTGAAATCGGACATAAAAGGCGGGAGAAACGATGCTTCCGTGAAGTATGCACCGGCGGGCGTGTTCGCGACCAGTCCGAAGCGGATTCGATTCACCGGTCTCGGGTTTTCGTGCCCCAAAAAGCAAAAAGCCCCCGCGATGCGGGGGCCGGACGTGATCGGCAATGCGTGGCGCGTCAGACCGCCTGGATATTCGCTGCCTGCTTGCCTTTCGGACCGACTTTCACGTCGAAGGAAACGCGCTGATTTTCCTTCAGCGTCTTGAAGCCGTCCATGCGGATTTCGGAAAAGTGTGCAAACAAATCTTCGCCGCCATTGTCGGACGTAATAAAGCCAAAACCTTTAGCATCGTTAAACCATTTTACGATACCGGTATCCATACCTTCGTTCCCCACTCGTTTAGATCAAAAAAGCTACTGTTTATAGCCGCTTCCCGAAATCCCGCAACGGCGCGCCGACACTCACCCCCAGCGCTCCGCCCGGGGACGGAGTGCTGACTTTATAAATTGGACAATCCGGGTGCGTCAAGGGAATTTTTGGCGCCTTCTTTATCAAAAAAACGTCAATAGCACTGGAATCGGTACACGATCATCCTTTATTAATTGATCCGCATCAAAAACCTGTCAATATTACCGGGATCGAATCACTCATAATCCAGCTCGTGGAAAATCTACCGGGGACAAATCGGATCGGTAAAATCCTCGGGTTTATTCCGGATTGCCAAGAACGAGTGACGTTGCGATGCTGGTGCAAGGCAAAGGAAGGAGAAGGTCATGTGGCTGGACGGAATCAAACGCTTCGCGAGCCGGCTCGCACGCGTACGCCGCAAGTCCCGCGCGTTGGCCGAGTCCCGTGACACGCCGTGCGACACCGAGTTCGATCCGACCTGGCATGGCGATCATTGGCAGAACCTGCTGGCGTCGCCGCTGGACGCCCGTCACTATGTGATGGAAGACTGGACGTACACGCCACTGCAGACCGAAGCCGACGACACTCAGCCGACGGGCAAGCGCAAGCGACGCTCGTATACGCAGTAGGGATCCGGGAAGCGGGCAAAAAAAAGCGCGACTGGGAAGTCGCGCCGACAAAGGTTTGGAGATCTTTTCCGTCAACGAAAAAGTCTGCTTCGGAAAGCAGAGATCGCAGTATAGCGAGAGAACATCCTTTCATTATCCATGCTCCACACAAACCTCTATTGCCGATGTGTCAATAATCGCGCTAGGTCTACTTCCGCTCGCCATTGATTGCCTGTCGCGATCGCGCAACGTCCACGACACCCTTTATGTAGTCCTGAGCACTTACTCAATCTTCTGCACTGCCGCAAAGTCTTGATGGCCGGGGCTTCCGGCGCCTACACTCATTCTTGCGGGATTCAAAATACAGTATTGCCGGAAGCAGTTTTCTTCCGCACCCGGCCCCATCCGTACACTGCAAATGGATTTACGACGAGGGTGCCGCGCTCCACGCGCACGGCGTCGCCGACCCGCGACGCCGCCGATGCCCGCAGCAGGTTCGATCGACATCATCCTGTTTGGAGACAGATCATGAAAAAGCCCCTGATCGTCGCCGCATTGACCGGCGTGTGCGCCACTGCCGTCCATGCGCAAAGCAGCGTCACGCTGTACGGCCTGATCGACGCCGGCATCACTTATACGAACAACCAGGGTGGCCACAGCGCGTGGCAGGAGACGAGCGGCTCGATCAACGGCAGCCGCTGGGGCCTGCGCGGCACCGAGGATCTCGGTGGCGGACTGAAAGCCATTTTCACGTTGGAAAACGGCTTCGGCATCAACAACGGTTCGCTCAAGCAGAACGGCCGCGAATTCGGCCGTCAGGCATTCGTCGGCCTCGCGCACGAGAGCTACGGGTCCCTCACGCTCGGCCGCCAGTACGACAGCGTCGTCGATTTCCTCGGCCCGCTGTCGCTGACCGGCACCCAATACGGCGGCACGCAGTTCGCGCACCCGTTCGACAACGACAACCTGAACAACTCGTTCCGGATCAACAACTCGGTCAAGTATCAGAGTGCCAATTACGGCGGCCTGAAGTTCGGCGCGCTGTACGGCTTCTCGAATTCCAGCGATTTCTCGAACAACCGCGCATACAGCGTGGGCGCGTCGTACAGCTATATGGGTTTCAACGTCGCGGCCGCGTACATGCAGCTCAACAACAACATCAACGCGCTGTCGCTCGCAGCCAGCGACCCCGGCGCGGTGGCCGGCGACTGGACGTTCGCCGCCAGCCGTCAGCGCACCTGGGGCGCGGGCCTCAACTACACGTTCGGGCCCGCGACGGCCGGCTTCGTGTTCACGCAGACGCGCCTGACCGATTCGGCCAGGATCAGCGCCGGGCAGTCCGGTGTGTCGGGTGGCATCCCGCTCGCCGGCGGCACGCGCTTCAACAATTACGAAGTGAACGGCCGCTACGCGCTGACACCGGCGTTCTCGCTCGCGGGCTCGTACACGTACACCGACGGCCGCCTCGACGGCCAGACGCCGAGCTGGCACCAGTTCAACCTGCAGGCCGACTATGCGCTGTCGAAGCGCACCGACCTGTATCTGCAGGGCGAGTACCAGCGGGTCAATGCGGACGGCCTGGCGGTCGGCGCGAACATCAACGGGCTCGGCACCGCGTCGTCGACGAACAAGCAGATTGCGGTCACGGCCGGCATGCGCCACCGCTTCTGAGCAACGTTAATCGGTCCGGGCCCTTCTGCCAGGAGCATCATGACAAGCGCCCCACCCCGGGGCGCTCGTCGTTTCAGCGCGGCACTGCGCGGATGCGCCGCTCGCTGCTCACGCGCTGCCCGGTGCCGGATAGCGAACGTCGAGCACGTCGATCGGCTGGGGACCGGCCGGCGTCATCAGCGTGACGGTGTCGCCGATCTTCGCCTTGATGAGGGCCCGCGCGACCGGCGAGATCCAGCTGACACAACCGCGATCGAGATCGACCTCGTCGATCCCGACGATCGTGACGGTGTGATCCTCGCCGTCCGGCGTCGCGTAATCGACGGTCGCGCCGAAGAACACCTGGTCGACATTCTCCTGCCGGCTCGCGTCGACGACTTCGGCGAGATCGAGCCGCTTCGTCAGGAAGCGGATCCGGCGGTCGATCTCGCGCAACCGCCGCTTGCCGTAGATGTAGTCGCCGTTCTCCGACCGATCGCCGTTCGACGCGGCCCACGACACCAGCCGCACGACCTCCGGACGCTCGACGTCGATCAGGTTCAGGAGTTCGTCCCTGAGCCGCTTGTGGCCGGCCGGAGTGATGTAGTTCTTCGTGCCCGCCGGAATCGCGGGTTGACTCGGGTCGAGATCGTCGTCGTCGCCGTCCGACTCTTTGACAAACGCCTTGTTCATGATGCAGATTCAACACATGGATGATTGATGCATCAAGGGTACACGAACGCGGCCGCCCAAGATCGGGTGACATTTTTTGCGAATAAGGCTTCCCTTTTTATACAACCCTGCTATACTTCCGCTTCTGCGTGCGGCTGTAGCTCAGTTGGATAGAGTACTTGGCTACGAACCAAGGGGTCGTGGGTTCGAATCCTGCCAGCCGCGCCACCTTTTTCGAGGGCCTTCCAAACCGAAGGCCCTTTCAGTTCGATGTTGTAGCGTTTTGTTGTTGCGTGCGGCTGTAGCTCAGTTGGATAGAGTACTTGGCTACGAACCAAGGGGTCGTGGGTTCGAATCCTGCCAGCCGCGCCACCTTTTTGGGGGCCTTCCCATCGTAGAAGGTTCCGACAGTTGAAGCAGTACCGCTTTGCGTGCGGCTGTAGCTCAGTTGGATAGAGTACTTGGCTACGAACCAAGGGGTCGTGGGTTCGAATCCTGCCAGCCGCGCCACCTCAGAAGGGCCTTCCTCCGGGAAGGCCCTTTTTCTTTTCCGCCCCCTCTTCTCTTCATCAGCCGCCCTCTCGATTCGAGCCGGGTTGCCGCTGCACGACACCGCCCGACCCGCGGCACAAACGAAAACGGCGGCCCGTGGCCGCCGTCGTATCCCGCCGCAAACCAACGCGCGGCGTCAGTAATCCTGCCGCTCGCGCTCGATGCGCATGCCGCCGTCGTGACGCGCATGCACGCTGTCGTCGGTCGAGCGCTCGCGCATGATCCGCATCACGTCCGGATTGGTCCGCACGCGCCGCATCACATTCGCGAGATGCACGCGATCGCTGACCTGGATCACGAACCGCAGCACCGTCGATTCGTGCGTCAGATCCTCGTCCATCGCGATGTGCACGATGTTCGCGTCGGCCGACGTGATGTCCGCCGCAACGCGCGCGAAGATGCCCTTCGTGTTCTTCACGAGCGCCTTCACCGCGACGTCGAACAAACGACCCGGCTGCGGCGCCCACTCGACGTCGATCCAGCGGCCCGGATCGCGACGATGAATGCGCTGCGCGACCCGGCAATCGGTCGTATGAATCGCCATGCCGAGGCCGATGCCGATATAGCCCATGATCGCATCGCCCGGAATCGGCCGGCAGCACGCCGACAGTTGCACGGACATCCCTTCGGTGCCGGTAATCACGACCGGCGGCGCATTGTGCGCGGGATGCCGCTCGGACTTCGGCAGATCGTCGTCCGCATCGCGGCCGCTCATCAGCACCTCGATGCGCTTGGCCATCACCGCGGCGACGCGGCGGCCGAGGCCGATGTCCGCGAAGATTTCCTGGCGGCTCTTGTTGCCCGTCCACTGGACGAGCTTCTCCCACACCTCCGGCGCGACATCGGCGAGCGCGAGCCCGTAACCCTTCAAGCTCTGGTCGACGAGCCGCTCGCCGAGCTGCACCGACTCGTTCAGCCGCATCGTCTTCAGGTAGTGACGAATCGCCGAACGTGCCTTGCCGGTGCGCACGAAGCCGAGCCACGCGGGGTTCGGCTTCGAATACGGTGCGGTGATGACCTCGACGATGTCGCCGCTCTTGAGCTCGGTACGCAGCGGCAGCAACTCGTTGTTGATCTTCACGGCCACACACTGGTTGCCCAGATCGCTGTGGATCGAATACGCGAAATCGAGCGCCGTCGCACCGCGCGGCAACGCCATGATCTTCGACTTCGGCGTGAACACATAGACCGCATCCGGGAACAGGTCGATCTTCACGTGCTCGAGGAATTCGCTCGAATCGCCGGCTTCGCTCTGGATGTCGAGCAGCGACTTCAGCCACTGATGCGCGCGCTTCTGCACGTCGTTCAGATCCGCGCCGCCGTTCTTGTACAGCCAGTGCGCGGCCACGCCCGCCTCGGCGATCTCGTGCATCTTGCGCGTGCGCACCTGGAACTCGATGGGCGCGCCGAACGGGCCGACGAGCGTCGTGTGCAGCGACTGGTAGCCGTTGATCTTCGGGATCGCGATGTAGTCCTTGAACTTGCCGGGCACGGGCTTGTACAGCGCGTGCAGCGCGCCGATGCACGTGTAGCAGTCGAGCGGATTCTCGACGACGACGCGAAAGCCGTATACGTCGAGCACCTGCGAGAACGACAGCTGCTTGTCGCGCATCTTGCGATAGATGCTGTAGATCGTCTTTTCGCGGCCGGTGATTTCGGCGTCGAGCTTCGCGTCGCCCATCGCGCGCTGCGCGGCCTCGAGGATCTTGCTGATCACTTCGCGGCGGTTGCCGCGCGCAGCCTTCACGGCCTTCTCGAGCGTCGCGTAGCGATGCGGGTTGAAGTTCGCAAAGCTCATGTCCTGCAGCTCGCGATACGTGTTGTTCAACCCGAGGCGGTGCGCGATCGGCGCGTAGATGTCGAGCGTCTCGCGTGCGACGCGGCGGCGCTTTTCCATCGGCACCGCGCCGAGCGTGCGCATGTTGTGCAGACGGTCGGCGAGCTTGACGAGAATGACCCGCACGTCGCGCGCCATCGCGAGCAGCATCTTGCGGAAATTTTCCGCCTGCGCTTCCTCGCGGCTGCGGAACTCCATCTTGTCGAGCTTCGACAGGCCGTCGACCAGTTCGGCGACCTTCGGGCCGAACCGTTCGGCCAGCTCGCTCTTGGTCACACCCTGGTCTTCCATCACGTCGTGCAGGAGCGCTGCCATCACGGCTTGCGCGTCGAGCTTCCAGCCGGCGCAGATTTCGGCGACGGCGACGGGGTGAGTAATGTAGGGTTCGCCGCTCTGGCGATATTGACCGAGGTGGGCTTCGTCACTGAAGTGGAACGCCGCCTTGACCTCTTTGATTTCTTCCGGAGGAAGATACTCGGCAAGCGCGGCCGTCAGTTTCGCGATCGAAACGACGCCGTGCTTGCGCGGCTGCTCCGGAGTGGCGGTCGGCCCGAACAGATGTCGGAAGGACTGTTCGAGGACCGCGTCGATGTACTGGCGCGCAGGTGACTGGGCCGTGGCTTCGGTGGTCGAATCCGCGGAGGCGGACGATGGGGTGGTGCTCATATTCGCCTCCAGGTCGAGTCGTTGCGCGCGTGGACTACATGGCTGGAACGGGCCGGATGCGCGTTACACCGGCACCTTCTTCAGCATCTCGACGCCGACCTGGCCGGCGGCGATCTCGCGCAGCGCGACGACGGTCGGCTTGTCGCGGCTCTCGATCTTCGGCGTATGGCCTTGCGCGAGCTGCCGCGCGCGGTAAGTGGCGGCGAGCGCCAGTTCGAAGCGGTTGGGGATTTGCTTCAGGCAGTCTTCGACGGTAATGCGAGCCATGTTGGTAATTCCTTCTGAATATAGTCCCTATTCTACCTTATGTCCCTCTACCCCCGCGTCATTCCGCGTGGGGCAAATGGATGCCGAGCTCGATGAACAGCTCGGAATGTCGCGCGTACTGCGAAGCAAAGCGCAGGCGCGTTGCGGCGACGATGCATTCGAGCTCGGCCAGCGCACGATCGAAATTCTCGTTGATCACGACGTATTCCGCTTCGGACGCGTGCGCCATCTCGCTGCCTGCGGCGAGCAGGCGTCGCGTGATCACGTTCGGCTCGTCCTGGCCGCGCTTCTTCAGACGTTCCTCGAGCGCGTCGAGCGACGGCGGCAGAATGAAGATGCCGACCGCGTTGCGGAACTGCTTCTTCACCTGCTGCGCGCCCTGCCAGTCGATCTCGAGCAGCACGTCGTGGCCGCTCATCATCTGCTCCTCGATCCAGACGCGCGACGTGCCGTAGTAGTTGCCGTGCACTTCCGCGCTTTCGAGGAATTCGTGCGCGGCGTGGCGAGCGCGGAAATCCTCGACGGTCGTGAAGTGATAGTGCTGGCCGTCCTGCTCGCCCGGGCGCGGCTTGCGCGTCGTGTACGAAATCGACAGGCAGATGTCGCTGTCCTTCGACAGCAGCGCGTTCACGAGCGTCGACTTGCCGGCGCCCGACGGCGCGATGACCATGAACAGGTTGCCGGGATAGACGCCGCCGTGCAGCGCATGCGACGCGTGGCCGTCGTGAGTGGGATGGGTCATGTTGCGTTACTCCAGGTTTTGCACTTGCTCACGCAACTGCTCGATCAACAGCTTGAGCGCCATCGATGCGTCGGCCAGTTCCTTCGCCGCCGCCTTCGAGCCGAGCGTGTTTGCTTCTCGATTCAGTTCCTGCATCATGAAGTCGAGACGCTTGCCGACGCGGCCGCCCTTCTCGATCACGTGACGCGTTTCGTTCAGGTGCGCGGTGAGTCGCGACAGTTCTTCCGCGATGTCGATCCGGATGCCGTACATCGTCACTTCCTGACGAATGCGTTCCGCGGCTTCCTCGCGCGTGACGATCGGCGCGCTGCCTTCGGGCACCGCGAGGCCGAGCGCTTCCTGCAGCCGCTCGACGATCTTCTGCTGATGCTTCGCGATCAGCTCCGGCACGAGCGGCGTGATGCGCGCGACGATCGCTTCCATTTCGGTGACGTTCGACAGCAGCATCGTCGCCAGCTGCGCGCCCTCGCGCGAACGCACGACGACGAGCTCGCCGATCGCTTCCTTGCCGCACGCGAGCACCGCGTCACGGATCGCTTCCGCCGACACGCCGCTCTCGGCGAGCACGCCCGGCCAGCGCAGGATCTCGCCCGCACGCAGGCGGCCGACGCCCGGGAACGAATCGAGCACCGAGCGCTCGAGTTCGGCAAGCTGGCCGAGGGCCGTCTGGTTCAGCGCACCGGCACCGATGCTCTGCTCGCCGCGCTGCAGGTTGATGCGCACGTCGACCTTGCCGCGCGACAGCTTGTTCATCAGCATCTCGCGCAGCGCGGGCTCGCACGCGCGCACGTCGTCCGGCATGCGGAAATTCAGATCGAGGAAGCGCGAGTTCACGGTGCGCAGTTCGACCGACACGCTGGTGCCGCCGTTGCCGGTAGCCGTCGCGAGTTCGCGCGTCGCGCTCGCATAGCCCGTCATGCTGTAGATCATGGTTCGTCTCGCCGTCTGGGTGCCCTTCTCGGGCGGGAATATGTCGAGGCGCCCGGCGCATTGCAAGGCGCGGGGCGGGAAGCGCGCATTATCCCATTTTTGCGCCCCACCCCGCCGGGCAAGGCAGCCGTTCGGCGCTAAAATCGGGGTTTCCTCTTCCGTCCACGATTCCCCCATGACGTCTTCCCTGTCCCGCCCGAGCGGCCGCCGCGCCGACGAACTGCGCAAGGTCGCGCTCACGCGCAACTACACGAAACACGCCGAAGGCTCGGTACTCGTCGAATTCGGCGATACCAAGGTGATCTGCACCGCGAGCGTCGCCGAACGCGTGCCCGAATTCCTGCGCGATCGCGGCCAGGGCTGGCTGACGGCCGAATACGGGATGCTGCCGCGCGCGACGCACACGCGCAGCGACCGTGAAGCCGCGCGCGGCAAGCAGACGGGCCGCACGCAGGAAATTCAGCGCCTGATCGGCCGCGCGCTGCGCGCCGTGTTCGATCTCGAAGCGCTCGGCCCGCGCACGATCCACATCGACTGCGACGTGATCCAGGCCGACGGCGGCACGCGCACGGCCAGCATCACCGGCGCCTTCGTCGCCGCGCACGACGCCGTGTCGAAGCTGATCGCGGCCGGCAAGCTCGCGCGCTCGCCGATCACCGACCACGTCGCCGCGATCTCGGTCGGCGTGTACGAAGGCGCGCCCGTGCTCGATCTCGACTACGCGGAAGATTCGCGCTGCGACACCGACATGAACGTCGTGATGACGGGCGCCGGCGGCTTCGTCGAAGTCCAGGGCACCGCCGAAGGCGTGCCGTTCTCGCGCGCCGAGATGAACGCGCTGCTCGACCTCGCGCAAAGCGGGATCGGCCAGCTCGTGCAGCTGCAGCAGGACGTGCTGGGCGCCGGCCATGTCTGACGATCGCACCCTCGCGCCGCTGTCGCGCATCGTGCTCGCGTCGAACAACGCCGGCAAGCTGCGCGAGTTCGCCGCGCTGTTCTCGACGGTCGGCATCGAGATCGTGCCGCAGGGCGACCTGGCCGTGCCGGAGGCGGACGAACCGTTCGGCACGTTCATCGAGAACGCGCTGACGAAGGCGCGGCACGCGTCGCGGCTCACCGGCCTGCCGGCGATCGCCGACGATTCCGGCCTGTGCGTGCGCGCGCTGCGCGGCGCGCCGGGCGTCTATTCGGCGCGCTACGCGCAGCGCGCGGGCGGCGACAAGGGCGACGCGGCGAACAATGCGTACCTCGTCGAGCAGCTGCGCGGGGTCGACGACCGGCGCGCATACTACTGCTGCGTGCTCGCGCTGGTGCGCCACGCGGACGATCCCGAGCCGCTGTTCGCCGAAGGTCGCTGGGCGGGCGAGATCGTCGACACGCCGCGCGGCGAGCACGGATTCGGCTACGACCCGTATTTCCACCTGCCGTCGCTCGGCGCGACGGCGGCCGAACTCGAGCCGGCCGTGAAGAACACGCACAGCCATCGCGCGCTCGCGCTGAAGGCACTGCTCGCGCGGCTCGCGGAGGAACTGGCATGATCGTCTTCGTCACGCATTCGCAACCGGAGGCCGCATGAGCCAGGCGGCGGAAACCGGCGCGCGCGTCGTCGCGGCCTTCACGTCGCCCGGCCAGGTACGGCTCACGTCGCTGCCGCCGCTCGCGCTGTACGTGCATTTTCCGTGGTGCGTGCGCAAGTGCCCGTACTGCGATTTCAACTCGCACGAGTGGAAGGGCGAGCGGTTTCCGGAAACCGAGTACCTCGACGCGCTGCGCGCCGATCTCGAACAGGCGCTGCCGCTCGTCTGGGGTCGGCAGGTGCATACGGTGTTCATCGGCGGCGGCACGCCGAGCCTGCTGTCCGCGGCCGGTCTCGACCGGCTGCTGTCCGACGTGCGCGCGCTGCTGCCGCTCGATGCCGACGCCGAGATCACGCTCGAGGCGAACCCGGGCACGTTCGAAGCCGCGAAATTCGCGCAGTTCCGCGCGAGCGGCGTGAACCGCCTGTCGGTCGGCATCCAGAGCTTCAATGAAGGCCATCTGAAGGCGCTCGGCCGCATTCACGACACCGCGCAGGCACGTGCGGCCGTCGAGATCGCGGCGAAGACGTTCGACAACTTCAACCTCGACCTGATGTTCGCGCTGCCGAACCAGACGCTCGACGAATGCCGGGCGGACATCGAGACCGCGCTGTCGTTCGCGCCGCCGCATCTGTCGCTGTATCACCTGACGCTCGAACCGAACACGCTGTTCGCGAAGTTTCCGCCCGCGGTGCCCGACGACGACGCGTCGGCCGACATGCAGGAATGGATCCACGCGCGCACGGCCGAGGCCGGCTACGACCGCTATGAAGTGTCCGCTTACGCGAAGCCGAATCATCAGTGCAAGCACAACCTGAACTATTGGCGCTTCGGCGACTATCTCGGGATCGGCGCGGGTGCGCACACGAAGTTGTCGTTCCCGAACCGGATCCTGCGGCAGGCACGCTACAAGCACCCGGCCACCTTCATCGAACAGGCGATAGCCGGCACGCCGGTGCAGGAAGAACGTGAAGTCGGTGCGCGCGACCTGCCGTTCGAGTTCATGCTGAACACGCTGCGGCTCGTCGAGGGCTTCCCCGTGCACAGCTTCGTCGAACGCACGGGCCTGCCGATCGGCACGATCGAACCGGCACTCAAGGAAGCGGAGCAGCGCGGACTGATCACGCGCGATTTTGCGCAGATCGCACCGACGCCACTTGGTCAACGTTTCCTCAACGACTTGCAGGAATTGTTCCTGCGCGACGATTGAGGCGGAACGAGGCGGCATTTCGGTTACAATGCCGCCTCGTGTGGAAGCGTGGCCGAGCGGTTTAAGGCACCGGTCTTGAAAACCGGCGACGGGAAACTGTCCGTGAGTTCGAATCTCACCGCTTCCGCCAGGAAGTTCGCCAAACCCCGTCCATTCATCGAATGACGGGGTTTTTTGTTTGTCCGCCGCGGGCCGCGCACGGTGCCCGCCCCGCGTGCCGACGCATCTCGCCCGATGCCGTTACAATCCGGCGCTCCGATTCGCGAAACGGGAAACCACGTCATGAAGCCCTTCATCGCCTCGTCGCTCGTCGCCCTGCTGGCTGCCGTCGGCACGCACGCCGCGGCCGCCGATTCCACCTCCGGCACCGATGCGCAAACACCATCGTGCGCGATCGCGTACGTGAAGGGCGTCGGCGGCTCGCCGCGCAGCCTGCGCGAATATCTCGCGAGCCCGACGCCGTACAACTACCTGAAGGAAAACGAGATCCAGTGCAAGGTGTCGGACGATGGGCGCGCATCGAACTGCACCGGTGTGACCTATATCCGCAACGAACAGGTCAGCGTGTACGACGATTCCGACCCGGCGACGCTGACGGTCGTCGCGCCGGTGGAACTCGAGCACGGCGAGAAGTATCCCGTGATCCTCGTGGTGCAGCGCAAGGACGCGCGCTGCACGCGGTAACCCGCGACACGGCACGCACACCGTGGCAGCCGACGACGCGCGCGAGCCTCACGAGCCGGGCCGCCATCGCCTAGAATTCGATCAGCACGGCGACACGACCGCCGCCGCGACTCGATGCCGCCCGCGCCATCCGTGCGTGCGGCCCACGGAGACCGCCATGACCGAACTGTCGACAGCGACGGATCACGTCGATTACGAAGGCTTCGAGATCCATGTGGTGCCGGGCCTCGCTCCCGGCAGCGACACGCGTTACACCTACACCGGCTATGTCTGCCATCCCGGCGTGAATCCCGCGCTGCCCGATCATGCGGTGCCCTTCCACGCGGACGGCGAGGAAAGCTTCGCGAGCGTCGACGAAGCGGTTCAGGAAGCCGTGCACATCGGCAAGAGCATCATCGACGGCACGCATCCGGACCTGTCCGTTCTGTCGCTCGTCACGCACGGCTACTAAGCGGGGCGGTCGGGCCACGCCCACCGCCACGGCGCGCGATGCGCGTGCACATATCGCGCCCGCGCGGTCATCCGCGAATCGCCACGTCGCGCTTCGCGCACTATGTGTTTCTCCCGATAACAGGTCGCGCCCGGACGCCTATCATTTTTTTTATAGTCACCCTCCGGCACTCCGCCATGTCCCCTCTTCCCCTCCCGTGCGCCAGCCGGCTGCGTGTTGCCGCGCTGGTCGCCGCCTCGTTGCTTGCCGCCTGCACGATCACACCGCCGCCGTCGCTGCGCTCGGTGCTGACGATCCCGTCCGTCATCCGAAGCGCGAATCGCGACCAGTATCGCGTCGAAGTCGCGCGGTGCGTCGCCGAGCACAATCCGTCCGGCGTCTCGCGCGGTACGCCGCAGGCGATGCTGCGCTCGCTCGTCGTCGTCGCGTACACCGTCGATGGCAGCGGCCGCCTCGTCAACGCGTCCGTCTATCGCAGCAACGGCGACAGCGAAGCGGAAGGGCTCGCGCTCGCGTCGCTGCGCCGCTCGGCACCGCTGCCGCCACCGCCGTCGAAACTGCTGGACGGCAACGGCAGGCTCGAGATGATGGAAGGCTGGCTGTTCAACGACGACGGCCATTTCCAGCTGCAAAGCACCGCATCCGCACAGGCGCAATCGCTCGACTGAGCCCGCGCCCGGCCGCGATTGCCGCTATGTCGCGGCGCTGGCTATAATTTTCCGCAATCGCGCGGCCACCCTCCCGCGCGCGCGTTCGCGCGCCGCACCCGGCATGCGAGCCGACCATGCCGGCACCGGGCGGCGGCGACCTATCCGTCTCCATCGTCGACCGGCGGGTGACGTCCGCGCCACGACGCGCGTCCACGCCGCTACCGCATCATCCGCCCGGCTGCTCTCTCCCGGCAGGCGTCGACCTGCCTGCCCGAGCGCACGCTCAGTCGAATGCCCCAACGATAAAACGGAGACATCCATGTCCGCATCTCCCCCGGCCGTTGCACACGCAACCGGTTCGGCCGGCGCCGTCAGCCACCGGCGCATCGTGTTCGCGAGCTTCATCGGCACCGCGATCGAGTTCTACGACTTCTACGTGTATGCGACCGCCGCGGCGCTCGTCATCGGCCCCGTGTTCTTCCCGCACGGCTCCGCGACCGCACAGGCGCTGTCCGCATTCGTCACGTTCGGCATCGCATTCATCGCGCGACCGATCGGCTCGTTCCTGTTCGGCCACTTCGGTGACCGCATCGGCCGCAAGTCGACGCTCGTCGCGTCGTTGCTCGTCATGGGCGTGTCCACTACCGCGATCGGCTTCGTGCCGGGCTACGACACGATCGGCACACTCGCACCGGTGCTGCTGTGCGTGCTGCGCTTCGGCCAGGGGATCGGCCTCGGCGGCGAATGGGGCGGCGCGGCGCTGCTCGCAACCGAGCACGCGCCGCAAGGCAAGCGCGGCTGGTTCGGGATGTTCCCGCAGTTGGGCCCGTCGGTGGGCTTCCTGATGTCGAACGGGCTGTTCTTCGCGCTCGCGCTGTCGCTGTCCGACGAACAATTCCGCAGCTGGGGCTGGCGCATCCCGTTCCTCGTCAGCGCAGTGCTCGTCGCGCTCGGCCTGTACGTGCGGCTGAAGATCACCGAGACGCCGGCGTTCCAGGCCGCACTCGACCGCAACGAACGCGTGCGCGTGCCGGTCGCGACGCTCGTCTCGCAACACTGGCAGCCCACGTTGCTCGGCGCGCTCGCGATGGTGGTTTGCTACACGCTGTTCTATATCTCGACGGTGTTTTCGCTGTCATATGGCGTGTCGACGCTGCATATTCCGCGCCAGAGCTTCCTCGGCCTGCTGTGCTTCGCTGTCGTGTTCATGGGGCTCGCGACACCGCTGTCGGCGTGGGCGTCGGATCGCTTCGGCCGCAAACCGGTGCTGGCCGTCGGCGCGATCGCCGCACTGCTGTCCGGCTTCGCGATGGAGCCGCTGCTCGGCAGCGGCTCGATGCCGCTCGTCGCGCTGTTCCTGACGCTCGAGCTGTTCCTGATGGGTGTGACGTTCGCGCCGATGGGCGCGCTGCTGCCCGAGTTGTTCCCGACCAACGTCCGGTATACCGGCGCGGGCGTCGCGTACAACCTCGGCGGGATCCTCGGCGCGTCGATCGCGCCGTACATCGCGCAGCTGCTTGCCGCGCGCGGCGGCCTGTCATGGGTCGGCGGCTACGTGTCGGTCGCGGCGGTGATCAGCCTGATCGGCGTGCTGCTGATGCGCGAAACCCGTGACGCATCGCTCGTCTGAACCTCCGGGGCGCCCCGGGTTGTGCGGCGGCTGGCGCTGCCTATACTCGATCGGGGGGCGCCGTCGCGCGCCCACCGGATCCTCGAAGGAGCCGCCGCGATGAATATCCGCCTCGACAACGCCGACCTCGTGCTGATCCTGGCGCTCGCGCTGGGCGGCGCCCTGCTGCTCGCGGCACGCTTCCGGCCGAAAACCTGGCGCGGCCTCCTGTTCGAGGCGCTGCTCGCCAACCTGGCCGCCATCGCCGCGGTCGTCACGGTCGAAGCGCTGCTCGCCTGAACCGGCCGGCCCCGTTTCCGGGGCCCCCTTCACGCCGATCGCGGGCCGGTGCACGCCCTAGGCCGTCAGCCGCTCGCGCTGCGCGCCGTAGGCCGGCCCGACCGCATCGATCGCCTCGAGTGCCTGCGCCACCGACGGCGGCACGCCAGGCTCGCCGATCGACAGGGCATTCGGAGCGCCGCCGATGCCGCAATGGTGGCGCGAGGTCGCGACGAAAATCATCACGGTCGGCCGCTGCAGCGCGTGTGCCATGTGCACGAAGCCGGTATCGACCCCCACCACGAGCGCAGCCCGGCCGATGGCCGCGCCCAGCTCGCGCACCGACATCGCGGGTAGCACGATCGCGCCCGGCGCGCGCTCGGCAATGTCCTTCGCATCGTCGTGCTCGGCGGCCGAGCCCCACGGCAACAGCACGCGCACGCCACGCGCCATCATCCGGGTGGCCAGCGCGGCCCAGTCGTCGGCCGGCCATTTCTTGTCCGGATTGGACGTCGCGTGAAACAGCAGCATGAACGGCGCGCCGTCAGTCACGGCGGGCGGCAGACTCGCATCTTCCGGCGGGACGATCCCGTAGACGGCGATGCCTTCGGGGACATAGCCCAGCGCCTCGCCGGCGCTCACACGCATCCCGTGCCACGCGTCGCAGTCCGGCCGCGGGCCGAAGCGATGCGAGTACGCGAAACGGGCACCCGTCTCGCCGAGATCCTGCGTCTGGTAGCCGACACGGCGTGCGGCGCGCGCGAGTGCCGAGATGATCGCGCTCTTGTAGACGCCGTGCAGGTCGATGACGGCATCGTAGCGGTGCGCGCGCAGCGCGCCGATCGACGCCGAGATCGCCTTCAGGTCGCCGCCGTTGCGGAGCTTTTTGAACCGCCGCAGCGGCGCGCAGAGCACGTTGCTCACACCCGGGTGCCAGCGCACGACCTCCGCGCACGATTCATCCACGGCCCAATCGACCGTCACGCCCGGAAAGGCGCGATGAAGGTCCGCGACGACGGGCAGCGTCTGGACGACGTCGCCGAGCGACGTCACTTTCACGATGAGAATGCGTTTCACGTTCGTTATGAGGAATGGCTGGCCATTGCGCCATGCTAACGACGCTTGCGGTGCGCGAACATTACGCAGACATTACATTTGCAACAAAATGCGACGTTTCTGTAAATATTTGTCGAGCGCCGGACATATCCGTTCTTTTTATAATGCGTTCTTTGCCCTTCCGGCCCGCTGCCGATGCAACGCCCCACCCTCCCCACCCTGTTTCCCGCCCTCACCCGCCGCTCGCTGCGGATCTGGCGCCAGTATGGCGTATTCTGGCTCGGCGCGATCGCCGTCGGCCTCGCGGCCGTGCTGTACGCGCGGCTGATCGACTGGGGCTACGACACCTTCCGCGCGATGCGCGACCACGCCGCGTGGCTGCCGCTGCTGCTGACGCCGTCGATCGCCGCAGCGTCGGCTTGGCTCACGCGCCGCTTCTTCCGAGGCGCCGAGGGCAGCGGGATCCCGCAGGTCATTGCGACACTGCACGCGAGCCCGAGCGCATTCGGTGCGCGGCTGCTGACGCTGCGCATCCTGTTCGGCAAGGTTCTGATCTCGTTCCTGGGGATCCTCGGCGGCTTCACGATCGGCCGCGAAGGCCCGACCGTGCAGGTCGGCGCTGCGCTGATGTTCAACCTGCGGCGCTTCTACCCGCGCTCGAACGCGCAGATCGAGCGGCAACTCGTGCTCGCCGGCGCGGCGGCCGGCCTGTCGGCCGCGTTCAATACGCCGCTCGCCGGGATCGTGTTCGCGATCGAGGAACTGACCCGCAGCTTCTCCGCCCGCGCAAGCGGCGTGCTGATCACCGCGATCATCCTCGCCGGTGTCGTCGCATTGGGCTTGAACGGCAACTACACGTACTTCGGCACGATCGACGCCGGCCAGCATTTTCCGAAGATGCTTGCCGTCGCCGTGCTCGTCACCGCGATCGTGACAGGCATCGCGGGCGGCCTTTTCAGCTGGCTGCTGCTCAATACGGGCCGCTGGCTGCCCGCGCGCCTGCTTGGCCTGTATCGCGAGCACCCGATCGCGTTCGCGGCGCTGTGCGGCTTCGTGATCGCGGTCGTCGGCCTCGTGTCGGGCGGGACGACGTTCGGCAGCGGCTATGCCGAGGCGCGCGGCCTGCTCGACGGCCATGAACGGCTGTCGATGCTTTATCCGTTCCTGAAGATGGTGTCGATGGTCGCGTCGTACCTGCCGGGCATCCCGGGCGGGATCTTCGCGCCTTCGCTGTCGATCGGCGCGGGGTTCGGCAACCTGCTGCACGTCGTGTTCGGCGACATGAGCCTGCCGATGTTGATCGCGCTCGCGATGGTCGGTTACCTTGCCGCGGTCACGCAGTCGCCGATCACGTCGTTCGTGATCGTGATGGAGATGATCAACAGTCACGCGCTCGTGATTTCGCTGATGGCGACCGCGCTGGTATCGAGCCGCATGGCGCGCTTCTTCGCACCACCCCTCTACGAAACACTCGCCGAGCGCTATCTCACGCCGCCTGCGGCCACCGCCGCACCCGTCGCGGCACCGGCGGCTGCGACCGATGTCGTCGAGCCGCAGGATGCAGCCGCCGCGCCCGCCGATCCGCTCGACACGCTGCGCGAGCAGGAGGGCGGCGAGCCGGAGGCCCCAGAGGCCGGCAACGTCGCCACGCACACGCCGGCGACGCCGCACGAGCCCGGCTCATCGGCATCCGGTGCGAACGGCCCGGCGCACACGGGCCCGCGTGACCCTCAGTAGATCACCACCGGCGCCGGCCGATAGTAGACGGGACGGGCCGGCACGACGATACAGCCGGCGAGCGTGATCGCGACGAGCGCGATGGCAATGGCGGTTCGCTTCATCGCATGCCTCCGTCAGGCCCAGTGGCCGCGGCTCCAGAACCAGTTCGGGCCTCGCTGATCCCAGTGGCCCGGCACCCAGTGCATGCCGATGCGCTCGGTTTCCCAGTGGCCGCCGATCCAGACGTAGCGGCCGTGATCCCAGCGCCAGTGCCCGCGCTCCCACACATAGCCGACGCGCGCGTCGGGCACGACCTCGTAGCGCACGGGCGGCGGCGCGTTCGGCGCGACGACGACGATTTCCTCGGCGGGCGCGACCACCGGCTCGGCGACGACCATCCGGCCCGACTGCACCATCACCGGCGCACCGACGAGAATTTCGTCCGCTCGTGCGGCGAGCGGCGCGGCGATGGCTGACAGGCCCGTGGCGAACAGCGCGAGCGAAACGATACGACGTCGAACGGTAGAGACAGCCATTACAACCTCCTGATTAACAAATGACGCGAGCGTATCCGTTCAATGCGGGAGGTCGACCAACGGCCGACAGGCGCCGTGTTACGGCGAGCCCGAAAGTGCAACAGGGCGTAAGACGCGCACGACGGCATGCGCCGCCGTGCGGGGGGACAGGGAAGCGTCAGGCTTGCGGGATCTCGATCTTCACTTCGAGGACTTCGAGATCGTCCTGGCGCTCGAGGCTCACGCGGATGTCATCGTTCGAAATATGGACGTACTTCGAGATGACCGCGACCAGCTCCTTCTGCAGCGCCGGCAGGTAATCGGCCGGCGGCCGGCCGCCGACCCGCTCGTGCGCGATGATGAGCTGCAGGCGCTCCTTCGCGACCGACGCGGACTTCTTCTTCTCGCCGAGGAGAAACGAAAGGATGGACATGGGCGGCCTCCGTTACTTGCTGCCGAAGAGGCGCTGCAGCAGGCCCGGCTTCTGATAATCGGTGAAGCGCAGCGGCTTGTCCTCGCCGAGGAAGCGAGCGACGACGTCCTTGTACGCTTCCGCAACGTCGGTGCCGTCGATATGCACCGCCGGCAGACCCTGGTTGGATGCGTGCAGCACGGCTTCCGATTCCGGCACCACGCCGATCAGCTTGATGCGCAGGATCTCGCTGATGTCCTCGAGCGACAGCATTTCGCCTTCGCTCACGCGCTTCGGGCTGTAGCGCGTGATCAGCAGGTGTTCCTTGATCGGATCCTTGCCTTCGGCCGCGCGCTTCGTCTTCGACGACAGGATGCCGAGAATGCGGTCCGAGTCGCGCACCGACGACACTTCCGGGTTCGTGACTATCAGCGCTTCGTCCGCGAAGTACATCGCGTGCAGCGCGCCCGCCTCGATACCGGCCGGTGAATCGCAGACGATGTATTCGAAGTCCATCGCGACCAGGTCGTTCAGCACCTTCTCGACGCCGTCACGCGTGAGTGCATCCTTGTCGCGCGTCTGCGACGCCGGCAGGATGAACAGGTTCTCGCACTTCTTGTCCTTGATCAGCGCCTGGTTCAGGTTCGCTTCGCCCTGGATCACGTTGACCAGGTCATACACCACGCGACGCTCGCAGCCCATGATGAGATCGAGGTTGCGCAGGCCGACGTCGAAGTCGATCACGGCCGTCTTGTGGCCGCGCAGCGCGAGGCCGGACGCGAAGCTCGCGCTGGTCGTCGTCTTGCCCACGCCGCCCTTGCCCGAAGTCACCACGATGATTTTTGCCATTTACCCAATACCCTGTGTTCGTCAATGAGAGCCGATCGATCCGGAGCGTGCCGCGTGAATCACGTCAGGCGCAGCGGTTCGATCATCAGTTTTTCCTCTTCGAGCCGGATCTGCACCGATTTGCCCAGTATGTCGGCGGGCAACGGGTTCTCGGTCGTTCGATAGATACCCGCGATCGAAATCAGTTCCGGCTCCAGACACGTGCAGAAAATGCGCGCGTCGTGATTGCCGTGCACGCCCGCGAGTGCGCGGCCGCGCAACGGCGCGTAGATGTGGATGTTGCCTTCCGCGATGATCTCGGCGCCGTGACTGACCGGCGCGAGCACCACGAGGTCCCCTTTCGCGTAAATCTGCTGCCCCGAACGCAGCGGCCGGTCGATCACCAGCGTCTGTCCGCCCGCCGGAATCGGCGTCGGCGCGGGTTCCGGTGCCGGTTCGCCCGCCACGGCAGCGGCCGCGGCAACGACAGGCGCCGGTTCCGCTTCCTCGGCCGGCTTCGCGGTCGACACGCGGCGGTCGCGCGCCTCGAGCAACGGCAGGCCGGCTTCCCCCGCCCAATCCTGCGTGGCAAGCGCGACGACGCCCACCGGGCGCATCCGCACGTCGTTCAGCATCTGGCGGATGTCGGCAAGCGCGACGCGTTCGCCGTCCGCGAGGCGGCGGACGTCGATCGCGACGACATCGTCGGCGAAAAACTCGGGAGTCGCTTCGAAGCGCTTGACCAGTTCGGTACGCAACGCGTCGAGATCGGTCGTCTTCACGGTGAACAGCAACGTATCGACCGATCCGCTGCGCAGCTCGAAGAATGGCGATTTTTTAAGCGACATGGACACTCTGCAAAAAATTTTTGCGTATTTTACAGGCGTCCACGCGTGCAGCCATTATTTTTGGGGAACCGAGGGGCGACGGTCGCGGCGAACGCGCAACCGGCAGGCGGGCAGTCGAACGGGCGGCCGGGCCTTCATCGCACCGTGCGACCGGCGGATTCATGCGTCACGGCGTGTTGACGTGCGACACGAACAACGACTTCATCGCGCCGGGCATCCGCGCGATCGGCGCATGTTCGCCCGTGTTGCCGAAACCCGCGCGTTCGTAGAAACGGATCGCGTTGCGGTTCGCGTCGGCGATCCATGCGTAGACGTCCTGCGCACCGCGTTCGGCCAGCCACGCGGTGGCCGTTTCGAGCAACAGCACGCCGCCGCGCAGGTGACGGACCGCGTGCGCGACCCACAGCTCGCTGACGAACGCGCGCCGCTCGGGCGTATTGTCGAAATACGCGCCGATCATGCCGGCCGGATGGCCTTCGGTATACAGCAGGAAAGTCGTCGACTCGTCGGACGCGGCACGCAGCGCGGCGACGGCCGCCGCCGCGTCGGAATCGACGTTCAGCAATTCGGCCTCCGGCGCTTCGCCGGGCGCGTAGGGCTCGCGCAGCGATGCGGCGCGGAGTTCGCGATACACGCGGCCTTGGTCGGCAGCGATACGACGAACGGTCAAGGTCGAACTCATGCAGGCACAGCCCCCTTCGGACAGCAAGCTACTAGCTTCAACCGAAAGCGGGGCATGAGTCAAATCGTAATTTTCAAATGGCAGCGCCGATCGAAAGGCAACAGATGTCGCGCACGCACCGGTGTGCAGGTGCAGCATCAATGCGTCGACGTGCGGCAACGCATGCAACCCGAATTGCGAGACAGGAGGCGTCGCCTCGCTTGCCTTGCCATGCATGGGGCTCATGCGGCAAGGGTGCCGCATTTCGTCGTCGAGGCCGTAATGGTTCGTTACATATGTATGCAAAAGAACCGCGCGGCCGGGCGGTGTCGCGCCACCCCTGCTGCATCGCAACATTCGTTGCGGACGTCGCCGCTGAATGCATGCGCGCGTCGCACCACGCATTCATCTGATGAGAACGGAGGCCGCGCGGGCGGATCGGCGCACGTCGGCCTGTTTCAATCGCCCCATGCCGGCCCTTCCCGACCGGTGTCATGCACGGTCCACCGTTTGGAGTTGCACGCCTAGCGCGAGGGTTTGGAAAGCGCGCGCGACGGTCGTATAACTGGCACAACCGGACCACCGATCCGGTGCCGCGCGCCGCGCCGCGGACCCACGACGATTCGAAGGACGACAAACGCGTCACCCGGCCGCCGCGCCCGCACACGCGGGAGCCGGCCCCGACAAGGAGGGAGACAATGGCAATGACCGACGCATCGGCCTCGGGCTGGTCGGATGGCAAACGTTATCTATGGCTGCTCGGAGCGGTGACGATCACGCTACCGATCCTCTCGGCCCAGCTCGCACTGTCGACGGGCCTTCACGTGTTCTGGTGGTTCGGCCCGCTGTTCGCGTTCGGCGTGATCCCGGTTCTCGATACGCTGATCGGCGACGATCGCGACAATCCGCCCGAAGCCGCCGTCCCGCACCTCGAACGCGAGCGCTACTACCGCTACATCGTCTATCTCGCGACGCTGGTCGAATACATCGCGTTCTTCATGTGCGTGTGGATCGTCGGCACGCATGCGCTCGCGTGGTACGACTACGTCGGCTTCGCGCTGTCGCTCGGCGCCGCGACGGGCATCTCGATCAACACCGCGCACGAACTCGGGCACAAGACCAACCGCTTCGAGCGCTGGCTCGCGAAAGTCACGCTCGCGCCGGTCGCGTACGGGCACTTCTTCGTCGAGCACAATCGCGGCCATCACGTGCGCGTCGCGACGGCCGAGGATCCGGCGAGCGCGCGCTACGGCGAATCGTTCTGGGCATTCCTGCCGCGCACCGTGACCGGCAGCATCCGCTCGGCCTGGCGGCTCGAGACGGTGCGCCTCGAGCGCCTCGGGCATTCGCCGTGGACCTGGCGCAACGAGGTGCTGCATGCGTGGGCGATGACCGTCGTCGTGTGGGGCATCGCGATCGCGATGGCCGGCAAGGCCGTGATCCCGTTCCTCGTGATCCAGGCCGTGTACGGCGCGTCGCTGCTCGAAGTCGTCAACTACGTCGAACACTACGGGCTCGGCCGCCGCAAGCTGCCGAGCGGCCGCTACGAACGCTGCACGCCCCAGCATTCGTGGAACAGCAATCACGTCGTCACCAACCTGTTCCTGTATCAGTTGCAGCGGCACGCCGACCATCACGCGAACCCGACTCGCTCGTACCAGGCGCTGCGCCACTTCGACGACTCGCCGCAGCTGCCGGCCGGCTACGCGACGATGATCCTGTTCGCGTACGTGCCGCCGCTCTGGTATCGCGTGATGAATCCGCGTGTCGTCGCGCATTACGGCGGCAACATGGCGCAATCGAACATCAAGCCGTCGATCCGCGCGCGCGTGCTCGCGCAGTATTCGGCCGCGGCGTGATGCTCGACGATGCGGTCGCGGTCCGCGATATCGTCACGCGGCCTGCGGCAGCCTGAACACGGCGACCGCGTGTCGCAGCGCGCTCGCCTGCTCGGCCAGCGCCTGCGTCGCGGCCGACGCCTGTTCGACCAGCGCCGCGTTGCGCTGTGTCGCCTCGTCCATCTGCGTGACCGCGACGTTCACCTGCTGGATCCCGCCGCTTTGCTCCTGCGATGCGGATGAAATCTCGCCGACGATCGACGTGACCCGCTGCACCGCGCCGACGATCTCGTGGATCGATTCGCCCGCGCGCGCGATCAGCACGGCGCCCTCGTCGACCCGCCGCGTCGATTGCTCGATCAGCGCCTTGATCTCCTTCGCGGCCGCCGCGCTGCGCTGCGCGAGCGTGCGCACCTCCGACGCGACGACCGCGAAGCCGCGCCCCTGCTCCCCGGCGCGCGCCGCCTCGACCGCGGCGTTCAGCGCGAGGATGTTGGTCTGGAACGCGATGCCGTCGATGACCGCGATGATCTCGCCGACCTTCGCCGCGCTGGCGGCGATCCCGCTCATCGTGTCGACGGCGTCGGTCATCACGCCGCCGCCCGCGGACGCGATGTCCGATGCATCCTGCGCCAGCTGCGCCGCGTGCTGCGCGTGCTCGGCCGACTGACGCACGCTACCCGTCAGTTCGGTCATGCTGGCGGCAGTTTCCTCGAGCGACGCAGCCTGCGCCTCGGTGCGCGACGACAGATCATGATTGCCCGCCGCGATCTGCGCGCTCGCGGTCGCGACGGCTTCGGCATGCGTCCGTACCTCGAGCACGACGCCCGACAGGCTGGCCTGCATCGTCCGCAATGCCCGCAGCAGATCGGCGATCTCGTCACGACCGGCCGCGTCGACATCGCGCGTCAGGTCGCCGCCCGCTACCGCCTGCGCACAGGCCACGGCGCGATCGAGCGGCCGCAGGATCGCGCGGCTGAACAGGAACGCACCGATCATCGCGATGCCGAGTACGATCAGCATCAGCACGACGCTCGCCGCGGTGGCGTGGCTCGCATCGCGGCTCGCTTGCGCCGACACGGCGGCGCTCTCGTCGGCAATCGCCTTCGCCGCGCGCTCGAGCAGCGCGGCAGGTGCACGGTCGACGCCCGCGACGGCCGCATCCCCGGCCGTCGGCTCGAAGCCAGCTGCCTTGAATGCGTCGAACCCGCGCCGGTAGCCGTCGCCCATCGCCGCATGCGCACGCATGAACTCTTCGACGAGCGTACGGCTCTCGCCGGGCGGCAACTGGTTCACGAGCCGCGCGGCGAGCGTATCGACCGTGCGCTCGCGCGTCTGGAATGCCTGCCAGTACTTGTCGAGCTTGTCGGGCTGCTTGCCGCGCAGCAGCGTGTCCTTCCATTCCTGGACCTGCAGCTTGAACTGCACGAGCGTGGCCGACACGAGCCGCTCGTCGGCGACCCGGGTCTGCACGTCGTTCGCGAACGTATCGATCGAGCGATTGAGGATGCGGATGCCGTACAGCGCGCCGCAGAACATCAGCAGCAGCGCAACGGCGAATGCGAGGGGAATCTTGTAGCTCAGCTTCATGGGACCTTGAATCGACGGGAAACGGCGACGACGCAAAAGGCACTCGCCGCCGCCCACTGTTAACGGCGCGCGAAACCAAGGCTGAAGCAGGACATCGGCAGCGAGATTCCGCCGGAGCGGCCGCGAGGAGGGCGGCGGTTCGGCGACGCGTGATGAACCGGCCCCCCCCCCCCCGGCAAGCAAGGGGAGGTTGCGACTGTGGCGTCGCGCAATCAGGTCGGGCTTGCCGCGTGCGGTCCGGCCGCCTCGATCGCGCGTCGACCGCCCATCCAGCGACGCACCGCAGCGATCGACAGCGCGCCGCACACGATCCCGGCGAGCACGTCGGCGAGATAGTGGCCGCCCTGCGTCGGCGTCGACGCGATCATCACCGCATTCAGCACGATCGCAGCCGGAAACACGTAGCGGACATGCCGCACCGCATACGCGAACAGCAGCGCCAGCATCACGTGAAACGACGGCAACGACACGAGCCCCTGCGCGTCGGCCAGATTCAGTTGACGGAGCTGCCCGCTGCGCAACAGGCCGTAGTGCGTCACCGTCGATGCGGTGCCCGGGTCGGTGATGCCGAAATGGATGAACGCACTGGCGGCGGGGAACGGCGTGGAGACGAGCACGACCACGATCACCGCGAACATGAACTGCGCGACGAACTCGACGAGATCGTCGACGCGACGGACCGCCGCGAGGATGAACGGCACCGCAAGCAGTTGCGGCATGCCGCTGCGATACGCGAGGTCGAGCACACGGTGCAGGCCGGCTTGCGCCGTCACCCATTGGTACAGGTCCGGCCAATGGAAACCAAGCATCGCATCGAAGCGAACGAGATGGCTCTCGATCGACGGCGGCGCGATCGCCACGCAAAGATAATCGAGCACGGCGACGGCCGCGCTGAGCGTTGCGAGCAACGCCACGCTCAAAAGCGCGAATGCGAATTCGCGACAGCGCAGCGTTCGCGTGATGTCGCGATAGCGGCGCACACGAGACAGCACGGCAAGGAACGCGCTTGCCGCAAACCCGAGCGCGACGTGCTGCGCGAACTCGACGACGCTGCCAGGATTCACGACCCAATCCGCGTGCATGACACACATGCCGGCGGCAAGCGCCGTCAGCAATACCGCCCCGGTCAGCATCCCCCAGATTCGCGTGCTCGCTCTCATCGTGGCTTTTCTGTGGTTCGTGTGGCCGCCCCCAACGCCTGCGCGCTATCGTACACCGCCATCGACACAGCGCTCACCCACGCGCGGCCCAAACGAAAAACCCCGTGATCCTTCCGGATCACGGGGCTTCGTATTTTGGCGGAGAGGGTGGGATTCGAACCCACGGTACGGGGAAACCGTACGCCTGATTTCGAGTCAGGTACATTCGACCACTCTGCCACCTCTCCTTCCTTGCTGCCTCATTTCCCGGTTGGTCGTGTCCGGGAAAGAAAAGATTATAGAACGATCTCTTTGAAACTCACAAGCCCTTTTTGCAAATTTTTTGCAGGGCATTCGAAGACCGATCGCGGAGCGATCTCACGACGCCTGCGCAGGCGCTTCGATTCGCTCCATGCCGCCCATGTACGGACGCAGTGCCTCCGGCACCGTGACCGAACCGTCGGCGTTCTGGTAGTTCTCCAGCACGGCCACGAGCGTGCGACCGACCGCGAGGCCGGAACCGTTCAGCGTATGCACGAGTTCCGGCTTGCCCTGCGCGTTGCGGAAACGTGCCTGCATGCGACGCGCCTGGAACGCCTCGGTGTTCGAGCAGCTCGAGATCTCGCGATAGGTGTTCTGCGCGGGCAGCCACACTTCGAGGTCGAACGTCTTCGCGGCGGAAAAGCCCATGTCGCCCGTGCAGAGCGTGATCACGCGGTACGGCAGGCCGAGCTTCTGCAGGATCGCTTCCGCGTGGCCGACCATCTCGTCGAGTGCCGCGTACGAAGCGTCCGGCGCGACGACCTGTACCATCTCGACCTTGTCGAACTGGTGCTGGCGGATCATGCCGCGCGTGTCGCGGCCGTACGAACCGGCTTCCGAACGGAAGCACGGCGAATGCGCGGTCAGCTTGATCGGCAGCGCGGCGCCTTCGACGATCGATTCGCGCACGGTGTTCGTCAGTGAAATCTCGGACGTGGAGATCAGGTACTGCGTGATCGTGTTTTCGGCGCCGCCCTTCTCGACGCGGAACATGTCGTCGGCGAACTTCGGCAGCTGGCCCGTGCCGTACAGGATTTCGGGGTTCACGATGTACGGCGTGTACGTCTCGCTGTAGCCGTGCTGCAGCGTGTGCGTGTCGATCATGAACTGGGCGAGCGCGCGGTGCAGGCGTGCGATCGAGCCGCGCAGCATCGTGAAGCGCGCACCGGCGAGCTTCGCGCCGGTTTCGAAATCGAGGCCGAGCGGCGTGCCGACGTCGACGTGATCCTTCACCTCGAAGTCGAACTCGCGCGGCGTGCCCCAGCGGCGCACCTCGACGTTGTCGGCCTCGTCCTTGCCGACCGGCACGCTTTCGTGCGCGATGTTCGGCATGCCCAGCATCAGGTCGGACAGGCGCGTCTGGATCTCGCCGAGCTTGGCCTCCGACGCCTTCATCTCGTCGCCGATCCCGCCGACTTCGGCCATGACGGCCGACGTGTCCTCGCCCTTCCCCTTCATCGCGCCGATCTGCTTCGACAGGCTGTTGCGGCGTGCCTGGAGCTCTTCGGTACGGGTCTGGATCGCACGGCGTTCCGCTTCGAGCGCGGAGAACGCGGCGACGTCGAGGGTGTAGCCGCGATCGGCGAGGCGCTTCGCGACGCCGTCGAGGTCTTTGCGCAGCAACTGGATGTCGAGCATGGGAGGACTTGGAAAATCGTTGTGTAAGACGGGAATTCTAACGCACCGCGGGGCCGCCACGGCACTGGCCGGATGGACAGTGCCGCAAACGCGCGACGGGCGTGGGAATATCGCTTCGCCGGTTGCGCGTCGACGGCCCGCGAAGCGCGTTGCGCGGCGCTGCTGCCCAGCGTGGGACAGCAGCGCCGGCCGGGCCCCCGCAAGCGCTGACGCGCTCCAGGCCGCGCGCGGCCGGTCAGTCCTTCTTGCCGGCCTCGCGGTCGAGTTCGCGCAGCCACGCGAGCTTGTCGGCGATCTTCGATTCGAGCCCGCGCGGCACCGGCTTGTACCAGCGCGGCTCGCGCATCCCTTCCGGCAGGTACGACTCGCCGGCCGCATAGGCATTCGGCTCGTCGTGCGCGTAGCGATATGCGTGACCGTAGCCGAGTTCCTTCATCAGCTTGGTCGGCGCATTGCGCAGATGCACGGGCACCTCGCGCGACTTGTCCTGCTTCACGAACGCCATCGCCTGGTTGAACGCGTTGTAGCCCGCGTTGCTCTTCGCCGCGCACGCGAGATAGATCACCGCCTGCCCGAGCGCCAGCTCGCCTTCCGGCGAGCCGAGCCGCTCGTAGGTCTCGGCCGCGTCGTTCGCCACCTGCAGTGCGCGCGGGTCGGCGAGGCCGATGTCTTCCCACGCCATCCGCACGATCCGGCGCGCGAGATATTTCGGATCCGCGCCGCCGTCGATCATCCGGCAGAACCAGTACAGCGCGCCGTCCGGGCTCGAACCGCGCACCGACTTGTGCAGCGCCGAGATCTGGTCATAGAAGTTGTCGCCGCCCTTGTCGAAGCGCCGCGCGTTCAGCGTCATCGCGCTGCTGACGAAATCGGCATCGATGGTCGTGACCCTGGCGGACGATGCGGCCGTCTGCGCCTGCTCGAGCAGGTTCAGGAAGCGCCGCGCGTCGCCGTCGGCATAACCGATGAGCGTATCGATCGCCTTGTCGTCGAACGCGAGGCCGTCGAGCGCGATTTCCTGCGCGCGCTTGAGCAGCTGACGCATCTCGTCGTCGTTCAGCGACTGCAGCACATACACCTGCGCCCGCGACAGCAGCGCCGAGTTGACTTCGAAGCTCGGGTTCTCGGTCGTCGCTCCAATGAAGGTCACGAGCCCCGACTCGACGAACGGCAGCAGCGCATCCTGCTGCCCCTTGTTGAAGCGGTGGATTTCGTCGACGAACAGGATCGTGTGGCGGCCGGTGCGGTTCAGCGTGTCCTTCGCCTGCTCCATCGACTCGCGGATGTCCTTCACGCCGCCGAGCACCGCGGACAGCGCGATGAACTCGCAGTCGAACGCGAGCGCGGTAAGGCGCGCGAGCGTCGTCTTGCCGACGCCGGGCGGCCCCCACAGGATCATCGAATGCGGCTTGCCGGATTCGAACGCGAGCCGCAGCGGCTTGCCTTCGCCCAGCAGATGCGTCTGGCCGATCACCTCGGCGAGCGTCTTCGGCCGCAGCGCCTCGGCGAGCGGCCGGCGCGGCTCGACTTGAAACAGGTCGGACATGAACCCTCGCTCCAGATCAAACGATGGCGGCCGAACCGGCCGCCGGACCCGACATTATGACAGCCGCACGACGGCGCCGCCGGGCCGGATGCCCGCGCCCAGTGCCCGCGCCCCAAAACAACACGGGCCTGCCGTCGCCGGCAGGCCCGTGTCGGGAAAATGGTGCGGTACCGATCAGCCGTTGATCACGTCCGCGCCCTTCGGCACGACGAACTTGAACGCATCGCTCTTCAGCGGCGGGTTCGTCTGGATGTTCGTGAAGGTGAGCAGCGTGACGTTGCCGAACACGTCGTGCAATTCCATCGCGGCGAGCGTGCCGTTGCGGAAACCGATGCCAATCCGCTGGAACTGCGTGTCCTGCGCCTTAGGCAGCATCTCCAGCCACTCGATGCCGCCTTTCTCGCCGGCGTCGCGCAGCGTGTAGTTCTTGTCGAGATCGTTGCTGCCGAACAGGATCGCAGCCGGGCTCGCGCCCAGCGCGCCATTCAGCTTGCGCTCGGTGACCTGGTTCAGGTCGCGGTCGTACACGAAGAGCTTGTCACCGTCGGCCTGCAGCACCTGCTGGTACGGCTTCTGGTACGTCCAGATGAACTTGCCCGGACGCGAGAACACGAACGTGCCGCTCGAGTTGTCGTTCGGCTTCGGCGTGGCCTGTGCGGCGCTCGCGCCCTTGGCCGGCGCATTGACGATCTGCTGCGTGAAATCGCCTTTCGCGGAACGCACCTGCGACACGAAGGCCTTCAGTTGCTCGGTGCCGCCCGCGAACGCGTGCGTCGCCGCGAGCATCAGCGATGCGCCGGCGAACGCCGCGCCGAGCCAGCGCCGCGTCGAACGAAGGGAAGGGACGAACGAAAGTTGCTGCATGTTGCGGTTTTCTCCCTGGGTGGCCGGCGCTGCAGGCGCCGCGGACTCATTCCGCGTCGCGCGCCGGCACAAGAATTTCGCGGTTGCCGCTCGACGACATCGCCGATACGAGCCCCGACTGTTCCATCTGTTCGAGCAGCCGCGCCGCGCGGTTGTAGCCGATCCGCAAATGGCGCTGCACGAGCGAAATCGACGCGCGGCGGTTCTTGATGACGATCTCGACCGCCTGGTCGTACAACGGATCAGACTCGCCGCCGCCTTCGCCGGTTCCCGCGCCGGCCGAACCCTCGTCGCCGTCGACGGTGCCGCCCTCGAGCAGCCCTTCGACGTAGTTCGGCTCGCCCTGCTCCTTGAGCTTGTCGACGACGCGATGCACTTCGTCGTCGGCGACGAACGCGCCGTGCACGCGCACCGGCAGCCCGGTGCCCGGCGGCAGGTACAGCATGTCGCCCATCCCGAGCAGCGATTCGGCGCCCATCTGGTCGAGAATCGTGCGCGAGTCGATCTTCGACGACACCTGGAACGCGATCCGCGTCGGCACGTTCGCCTTGATCAGGCCGGTGATCACGTCGACGGACGGACGCTGCGTCGCGAGGATCAGGTGGATGCCGGCCGCGCGCGCCTTCTGCGCGATCCGCGCGATCAGTTCCTCGACCTTCTTGCCGACGACCATCATCAGGTCGGCAAGCTCGTCGATCACGACGACGATGTTCGGCAGGCGGCCGAGCGGTTCGGGATCGTCCGGCGTCAGGCTGAACGGGTTCGGAATCTTTTCCTCGCGCTTCGCCGCGTCGTCGATCTTGTTGTTGTAGCCCGCGAGATTGCGCACGCCGAGCTTGCTCATCAGCTTGTAGCGGCGCTCCATCTCCGCGACGGTCCAGTTCAGCGCATGGCCGGCCTGGCGCATGTCGGTGACGACCGGGCACAGCAGGTGCGGAATGCCTTCGTAGACGCTCATTTCGAGCATCTTCGGATCGATCAGGATCAGGCGCACCTGCTCCGCGGTGGCCTTGTAAAGCAACGACAGGATCATCGCGTTGATCCCGACCGACTTGCCCGAACCGGTCGTGCCGGCGACCAGCAAGTGCGGCATCTTCGCCAGATCCGCGCATACCGGCTTGCCGCCGATGTCCTTGCCGAGGCTCAGCGTCAGCGCCGACGACGCCGCCGCATAGACTTCCGAGCCGATGATCTCGGACAGGTGGACCGTCTGGCGGCGCTGGTTCGGCAGCTCCAGCGCCATGTAATTCTTGCCGGGGATCGTCTCGACCACGCGGATCGACACGAGCGACAGCGAACGCGCGAGATCCTTCGCGAGGTTGACGATCTGGCTGCCCTTCACGCCGGTGGCCGGCTCGATTTCGTAGCGCGTGACGACCGGGCCCGGATACGCGGCGACGACGCTCGCCTCGACACCGAAGTCCTTCAGCTTCTTCTCGATCAGGCGCGACGTGAATTCGAGCGTATCGGCGGAAATCGCTTCCTGCGTCTTCGGCGCGGGATCGAGCAGCGACACCGGCGGCAGCGTCGAATCGCCCGGCAGGTCGGTAAACAGCGGCACCTGGCGCTCGCGCTCGACGCGCTCGGACTTCGCCGGCGTAACGACCGGCGGCACGATCGTCACGGGCTCGTGATCCTCGATGCGCACGCGCTCCTCTTCGACCTTCCCTTCGCGGCGCACGGCCGCGGCCTCGCCGAGCTTGCGGTCGCGTTCGGCCTCGCGGCGCAGCTTCGCGACGTTGACGGCGGACAGGATCGCGCCGCCGACGCGCTCGGCGACCGACAGCCACGAGAAGCGGAAATACAGCGACAGGCCGATCGCGAGCAGGATCAGCAGCAGCAGCGTGCCGCCGGTGAAGCCGAACGCATGCGACATCGCACCCGCCACGGCCTCGCCGATCACGCCGCCCGGTGCGCGCGGCAGTTGCACCTTCAGCGACCACATCCGCAGCGCCTCGATGCCGTCGCACGCGAGCACGACGAGCACGAACGCGAAGATCTCGGTGAGCCAGCCGATCGGCCGCTCGGGCTCGTCGGCGACCGCCTCATGACGCGTGATGCGCCGGTAGTTGACCGCGATGCGCCGCCCGAGCGGCACGATCAGCCAGTAGGCCGACAGGCCGAACAGCAGCAGGATGATGTCGGCCGTCCACGCGCCGACGCGGCCGGCCCAGTTCGAGATGTGGTCCACCTGCGCGGCGTGCGTCCAGCTCGGATCGCGCCGGCTGTAGCTCAACAGGGCCATCACCAGAAAGGCGCAGAGCGCGACCTGGAGAATCCAGCGGATCTCCGTGAGGAGCTTCGACATCCGGTGCGGCAACGCCTGTGCCTGGGCGGAATAAGGAGCTTTTGCCATGAATCCGTATAAAGAGGACGGGCCGCGCGCCCGCCTGTCGTTCGATCGCGCTTATTGTAAACGCTGCACCGGGGCGTCAAGTGTAAATGACGGTTACATAAGAGGGCCGGGGCGCCGAAGCGACCGCCGGGCAATGCTATCGCCACGATTGAAACTCTCGTTCGGCAGCGCAGCAACGGGGCCTTTATAATGCGCGTCTGATACCCATCTATGACGGCATCCCGGTCAACCCGGATCGTACGGCGGGCCTACCCCGCCCGCCGCGGCCGCCTTTTACGGATTCGCACATGTCCACGCCCAAACACGCCAAAGTCCTGATTCTCGGTTCCGGCCCCGCCGGCTACACGGCTGCCGTCTACGCGGCACGCGCCAACCTGTCCCCGGTGCTGATCACCGGCATCGCGCAGGGCGGCCAGCTGATGACCACGACCGACGTCGAAAACTGGCCGGCGGACGCGAAGGGCGTGCAAGGCCCGGAACTGATGGCGCGCTTCCAGGAACACGCCGAGCGTTTCAACACCGAAATCGTATTCGATCACATCCACACCGCGAAACTGCACGAAAAGCCGATCCGACTGATCGGCGACTCCGGCGAATACACGTGCGACTCGCTGATCATCGCGACCGGCGCGTCCGCGCAGTATCTCGGCCTGGCTTCCGAGGAAGCATTCATGGGCAAGGGCGTGTCGGCCTGCGCGACCTGTGACGGCTTCTTCTATCGCAACCAGGAAGTCGCGGTGATCGGCGGCGGCAACACGGCCGTCGAGGAAGCGCTCTACCTGACGGGCATCGCGAAGAAGGTCACGGTGATCCACCGCCGCGACAAGTTCCGCGCCGAGCCGATCCTGATCGACCGTCTGCTGGAGAAGGAAAAGGAAGGCGTCGTCGACATCAAGTGGGACCACGTGCTCGACGAGGTGACGGGCGAGGAATCGGGCGTCACGGGCCTGCGCATCAAGAACGTGAAGACCGGCGAGAAGCAGGACCTCAGCGTGCAGGGCGTGTTCGTCGCGATCGGCCACAAGCCGAATACCGACCTGTTCCAGGGCCAGCTCGAGATGAAGGACGGCTACATCCTGACGAAGAGCGGCCTGCAAGGCAACGCGACGTCGACCAGCGTGCCGGGCGTGTTCGCCGCCGGCGACGTGCAGGACAACGTGTATCGTCAGGCGATCACGAGCGCCGGCACGGGCTGCATGGCCGCGCTCGACGCGCAGCGCTACCTCGAAAGCCTGCACGACAAGAAGTAAGCGCCAGGCCTTCACGCGCCGGGCGCTACAATGGCGTCCGCTGCCGCGAAGCGGGCTCGACCGGAAAGCCGCTGCCGCCGTGCAGCGGCTTTTTTGTGCCCGCGCGTCCGAACGCGCCTGCCCGGTTACCGAATCATGGCAAAGAACCAGCCCCATCCGAGCGATCCCGCGAAGCGGCAGATCGCCGCCCGTCCGTCGAACCCAGCGCCCGCCGCGCCGCCGCCCGCGCCCGACGCAGCCGCGCTGCGCGGCCAGGGTCTGGCCGGCCTCGGCGCGTTGCGCAAGTCGCTGCAAGGCGAAGCCGACCGCCGCGAGCGCACCCGCGTCGAAACCGCGAAGGCCGCCCGCCAGGCCGAGGCCGACGCGAACCTGTTCCGCAACGAAATCGGCGCGATCCGGCCGCTGAACGCGCCGCCGCGCGCGAAGTCCGGCCGCACTCCGCCCGACCCGGTGCCGAAGCAGACTCGGCGCGACGAGGAAGACGTGCTGAATGCGACGCTGTCGGACGAATTCGATCCCGAGACGCTGCTCGACAGCGACGAATCGCTGTACTACCACCGCCCCGGCATCAGCCGCGACGTCGTGCGCAAGCTGAGGAGCGGCGCATGGATCGTGCAGGCGCAGCTCGACCTGCACGGGATGCGGCGCGACGAAGCGCGCGACGCGCTCGCGGAATTCATCCGCGAGGCCGGCAAGAAGGGGCTGCGGTGCCTGCGCGTGATTCACGGCAAGGGGCTCGGCTCGATCGGCAAGGAACCCGTGCTGAAGGGCAAGGTGCGCGCGTGGCTCGTGCAGAAGGAAGAAGTGATCGCGTTCTGCGAGGCGCGCAGCCACGACGGCGGCGCGGGCGCGGTGCTCGTGCTGCTGCAGCCGCTCGCGGCGCCCGCCGATCGGGGGCCGCGTGCCGCATCCTAGGCTGACGCTCGCGATCGCGGTGCTGGAAGCGATCGCGACGCTGGCGTTCGCGATCTCGGGCTTCATCGAGGCACGCAAGAACCGGCTCGACTCGGTCGGCACGTTCGTCGTCGCGCTCGCCACCGCGTTCGGCGGAGGCACGCTGCGCGACATCCTGCTCGAGCGCCGGCCGTTCTACTGGGTCGTGCACGACGACTACGTGATCGCGATCTTCGTGCTCGCGCTGTTCGCGCCGTTCGTGCTGCGGATGCTGTCGCGGCTGTCGGCCGAGCGGCTGCTGCTGGTGGCCGACGCGATCGGGCTCGGCATCTTCAGCATCTCCGGCACCGCGATCGCGCTCGATGCCGAGATGCCGCGCTTCATCGCGGTGATGATGGGCGTGATCACGGGCGTGGTCGGCGGGATCATCCGCGACGTGTTGTGCAACGACATCCCGCTGATCCTGCGCGATTCGCGGCCGTACGCGACCTGCGCGTTCATCGGCTGCTGGTTCTACCTGCTGCTCGCGTGGCTTCAGTTCGATTCGGTGTACAGCGTGCTGCTCGCGACCGGCTTCATCCTCGTCGCGCGGCTCGCGACGTTCAAGTTCGACGTGCGGTTGCCGCACTGACACCGCACTGACACCGCGATACCGCCGCGCATCGCCGGCACGCCAAACCGAAAAGGGGCCGTTCGAGACGGCCCCTTCTCTTTCGTTCAGCGCATACGCGACCTCACGCGATCCGCTCTTCCGACGCCGGATCGAACAGCACCGCCTTCGACACGTCGAACAGCAGCGACTGCGTCTGCCCCGGCTGCGGATTCGCGGCCGGATGCACGCGGCTCACGATCCGCTTGCCGTTGACCTGCGCGAACACGTGCGTGTCCGGCCCGGTCGGCTCCGTCACGTCGACGCGCACGTCGATCGGCTGCAGCTGCGACGTCTCGCCGTGGTGCGCGTTACGCACGTCGGTGATGCGCTCCGGACGCAGGCCGAGGATCACCTCGCGGCCGACGTGTCCGTTCATCCGCTTCGCGTCGAACGGCAGGTTCAGCGCGCCACGCGCGAGGCCCGTGTCGATCTCGAGCGCGATCCCGCTGCCCTGCTCGACCAGCTTGCCGTTGATGAAGTTCATCGGCGGCGCGCCGATGAAGCCCGCGACGAACAGGTTCGACGGCGAATCGTAGATTTCCTGCGGCGCGCCGAACTGCTGGACCACACCGTCCTTCATCACCGCGATCCGGTCGCCGAGCGTCATCGCCTCGATCTGGTCGTGCGTCACGTAGACGATCGTCGTGCCGAGGCGCTGGTGCAGCAGCTTGATTTCCGCGCGCATCTCGATGCGCAGCTTCGCATCGAGGTTCGACAGCGGTTCGTCGAACAGGAACAGCGACGGATCGCGCGCGAGCGCACGGCCCATCGCGACACGCTGGCGCTGGCCACCCGACAGCTGGCCCGGCTTGCGGTCGAGCAGATGCTGGATCTGCAGCATCGCCGACACACGCTCGACGATCTGCTGCTGCTCGCTCTTCGGCACCTTGCGGATGTTCAGGCCGAACGAGATGTTCTCGCGCACCGTCATCGACGGATACAGCGCGTACGACTGGAACACCATCGCGATGTCGCGATCCTTCGGCGACAGGTCGTTCACGACCTTGCCGTCGATGCAGATCTCGCCGCTCGTCACGGTCTCGAGGCCGGCGATCATGTTGAGCAGCGTCGACTTCCCGCAGCCCGACCCGCCGACCAGGATCAGGAACTGTCCGTCCTCGATCTCGATGTCGACACCCTTCAGGACCGGCACCCCGTTCGGGTAGGTCTTGTACACGTCACGGATGGAAAGGCTTGCCATGCTGTGAATCCTCTGTCTCGTCTCGCGCGGCGCACTGCGGCGCCGCGTCGGGTTCGTTTCGATGCGCCGCGCGTCGTGCGCGGCCGGTTCGTCGTATCGGATGAATCCGCGCTTACCCCTTCACCGCGCCCGCCGTCAGCCCGCGCACGAAGTAGCGGCCGGCGACCACGTAGACGAGCAGCGTCGGCAGCGCGGCGATGATCGCGCCGGCCATGTCGACGTTGTACTCCTTCACGCCCGTCGACGTGTTGACGAGGTTGTTCAGCGCGACCGTGATCGGCATCGAGTCGACGCCGGAGAACACGATCCCGAACAGGAAGTCGTTCCAGATCTGCGTGAATTGCCAGATCAGGCACACCATGAAGATCGGCAGCGACACGGGCAGCAGGATCTTCGTGAAGATCGTGAAGAAGCCCGCGCCGTCGATGCGCGCGGCCTTCACCAGCTCGGCAGGCACGCTCACGTAGAAGTTGCGGAAGAACATCGTCGTGAACGCGATCCCGTACACGACGTGCACGAACACGAGGCCCGGAATCGTGTTGGCGAGGCCGAGCATCCCCTGCAGGCGCGCCATCGGCAGCAGGATCACCTGGAACGGAATGAAGCAGCCGACCAGCATCATCGTGAACAGCGCATCCGCGCCGCGAAAGCGCCAGTGCGTGAGCACGTAGCCGTTGAACGCGCCGATCAGCGACGAGATCAGCACGGCCGGGATCACCATCTGCAGCGAATTCAGGAAGAACGGCTTCATGCCGTCGCAGCGCACGCCGGTACACGCGCCGCTCCACGCCTTCACCCACGGATCGACGGTCCAGTGCGTCGGCGGCGTCAGCAGGTTGCCGGTACGCAACTGGTCGAGATCCTTGAAGGACGTCGACAGCATCACGTAGATCGGGAACAGGAAATACAGCGCGAACAGGATCAGCGCCGCATAGATCACTGCCCGGCTGATCGTCATCTTAGGCTGCATTGCGGGTGCTCCTCGATTCCATATACATCAGCGGCACCAGCACGGCGACCACGGTCGCGAGCATCATCACCGACGACGCCGCGCCGAGCCCGAGCTGGCCGCGGTTGAACGAAAACGTGTACATGAACATGGCCGGCAGCGACGACGATGTGCCGGGGCCGCCCGCCGTCAACGCGACCACCAGGTCGAAGGTCTTGATCGTGATGTGGCAGAGAATCAGCAGCACCGAGAAGAACACGGGGCGCATGCTCGGGATCACGATCTTGCGGTAGATGGTCGGCAGCGTCGCGCCGTCGACCTGCGCGGCCTTGAAAATCTCGGCGTCGACGCCGCGCAACCCGGCGAGGAACAGCGCCATCACGAAGCCGGTCGACTGCCACACGGCGGCGATCACGATACAGAAGATCGCCTTGTCCGGATCGTCGAGCCAGCCGAACGAGAAGCTCGTCCAGCCCCAGTCGTGCATCACCTTCTCCAGGCCGAGGCCCGGGTTCAGGATCCACTGCCATGCGGTGCCCGTGACGATGAACGACAGCGCCATCGGATACAGGAAGATCGCGCGCAGCGCGCCTTCGTTGCGGATCCGCTGGTCGAGCAGGATCGCGAGGAACAGCCCGAGCGCGACGCAGATCGCAATGAATGGAATCCCGAACCAGCCGAGGTTCGCGGCGGAGGTCCACCACACGTCGTTCTGGAACAGGTCCGTGTAACGGCCGAAGCCGTCGAATTCATAGTTCGGCAACAGCCGCGAGTTGGTCAGCGACAGATAGCCGGTAATCAGAATGAAGCCGTAGATGAACACCACGGCGATCGCGAGGCTCGGCGCAAGCACGAGCTTCGGGATCCAGCGATCGGCGAAGGCCGACAGCGGCGACGTGCGCCGTGCGGCGGCAGCGCCGGATCCGTTTCCGCTAAGAGGGGCAGCCACTTGATTCGACTCCTGGAACGAGGGTGCGCAGGCCGGGCCGGCGCCGGGTACGGCACGGGCCCGCGGGCGAGCCCGTTTGCTGCACTTGCAAAAACGCCCGGCCGACGAAGCGTTTCCGGCCGGGCGCCTGTCGCGCTTTACTTCACCTTCGCGGCTTTCGCGAGCGCGGCGACCGCGCTCTTCGAATCCTGCTGCGAGTTCATGAACTTCGTCACGACGTCGGTGATCGCGCCGGCCGTTGCGTCGCCCTGCGCCATCCCGTGTGCGAGCGACGGCACGAAGCCGCCCGACTTGATCGCGGTCTGCTCGTCGGCGTACGACTTCTTCGCGCAGTCGTCGAACTTGTCCATCTTCACGCCGAGGCGCACCGGCACCGAGCCCTTCAGCAGGCTGAACTGCTCCTGGAAGCCCGGCGTCATGATCGTCTTCGCGAGCGCGATCTGGCCCGGCGTCGCGTCCTTCTGGCCCTTCTGCTGGAAGAACACGAACGAGTCGACGTTGAACGTGTACGAATTCGCCGTACCCGGGACCGGCGCGCAGATGTAGTCCTTGCCCGCCTTCTTGCCGGCGTTCTCGAACTCGCCCTTCGCCCAGTCGCCCATGAACTGCATGCCGGCCTTGCCGTTGATGACCATCGCGGTCGCGAGATTCCAGTCGCGGCCGTTACGGCCGGTATCGAAGTAGCCCTGGATCTTGCGCACCGTGTCGAACACGGACAGCATCTGCGGCGACGTCAGCGTCGCCTGGTCGAGATCGACCAGCGCCTTCTTGTAGAACGCCGGACCCTGCGACAGCACGACGTCTTCCCACAGCGTCAGGTCCTGCCACGGTTGGCCGCCCATCGCGACCGGCTGGATGCCCGCGGCCTTCAGCTTGTCGGCCACCGCGAAGAACTCCGGCCAGGTGGTCGGCACCTTCGCGCCGACCTTGTCGAGCGCGGCCTTGTTGATATAGAGCCAGTTCACACGGTGCACCGAGAACGGCGCGGCGACGGTGTGGCCCTTGTACTTGATGATCTTGTCGATTTCCGGCGGCAGGTTCTGCTTCCAGTCGCCAGCGGCGGAATCGATGTTGACGAGCACGCCCTGGTCTGCCCAGTCCTGGATCAGCGGGCCCTTGATCTGCGCGGCCGACGGTGCGTCGCCGCTGATCACCTTGGTCTTCAGCGCGGTCATCGCCGCGGCGCCGGCGCCGCCCGCGACCGCGAAGTCCTTCCACACGTAGCCCTGCTTCTGCACGTCGTCCTTCAGCACGCCGACGGCCTTCGACTCGCCGCCCGAGGTCCACCAGTGCAGCACGGTTACATTCTCGGCCGCCTGCGCCGCCACGGCGCCAGCCATCAGACCCGCGGCGCAGAGCGCGCCCATGATCGAGCGAACTTTCATTACTTATCTCCTCCAGACTGAATCAACTCGTGAAGTTCCCTGAGGGGGAACCGGCTTCTTGATAAACGACGGGGAAATCGAGCCGCGGGACGCATGCAGCGTACGGGGCCGATGACCGGCCGGGCTCTTACAGAAAGCGTGAATCGAGATTCAACGGCGTGTCTCCTCTTTGTGTTTCTGGCCCGCCGCGATGCCGCGGCGCGAGCCCGGGGGCGACGGGGCGCGGACGATGCGCACCATCAATGTCCGATAACATTCGGCACAAGGCGTTCCCGAAGGCGAAGCTCGCGCAGTTCATCGACCGCACTTCTTTTTTTCTTCACCCAGGTGCTACCCCTTGCGGCGGATTGTAGTTAAACTACAATTCAGTGTCAAAAATATTTTTATCGCACTACGGATCGCTTCCCAGCACCCCAACCGGCGGAGACACATGCATACCGATTCCAGCTTTACCTTCGTACTTTTCGGCGGCACCGGCGACCTGTCGATGCGCAAGATCCTGCCCGCGCTGTTCGAAGCGCACCGCGGCAACATGCTCGCGGAAAGCGGCCGGATCGTTGCCGTCGCGCGGCACGAATCGGATCGGGCCGGCTATCTCGAGTGGGTCGACACGCATGTGAAGCCGCACGCGGCGAAGGCGGCCGGCAAGGCCTTCGACGACACCGCGTGGAAATCCTTCCTCGAACGCATCGAATACGTGAAGCTCGACCTCGGTCGCGCGGAGGACTACGTCGTGCTGCGCGACGCGGTCGCGCAACTTCCCGGCATCCGCGTGTTCTATCTCGCGACGGGGCCGTCGCTGTTCGTGCCGATCTGCAAGGCGCTCGCGTCGGTCGGGCTGAACGAAGGCGCGCGCATCGTGCTCGAGAAGCCGCTCGGCTACGACCTGCGCTCGTCGAACGCGATCAACGACGCGGTCGGCGAGATCTTCGCGGAAGACCAGATCTACCGGATCGACCACTACCTCGGGAAGGAGCCGGTGCAGAACCTGCTCGCGCTGCGCTTCGGCAATGCGCTGTTCGAGCCGCTGTGGCGCCGCGAATGGGTCGAGAGCATCCAGATCACGATCGCCGAGGAGCTCGGCGTCGAGGCGCGCGGCGATTTCTACGACAATACGGGCGCGCTGCGCGACATGGTGCAGAACCACCTGCTGCAGCTGCTGTCGATCGTCGCCATGGAGCCGCCGCATTCGATGGACTCAGACTCGGTGCGCGACGAAAAGCTGCGCGTGCTGCGCGCGCTGAAGCCCGTCGATTCGCGCGACATCGGCAAGGTCGCGGTGCGCGGCCAGTATCATGCGGGCGTGATCAAGGGCGCGCAGGTGCCGGCCTACGCGACCGAGCCGGGCGTGAAGCCGGACAGCCCGACCGAAACCTTCGTCGCGCTGAAGGTCGAGATCGAGAACTGGCGCTGGGCCGGCGTGCCGTTCTTCCTGCGCACCGGCAAGCGTCTCGCCGATCGCGTCGCGGAGATCGTCGTCAACTTCCGGCCGGTGCCGCACTCGGCCCTCGGACCGACCGCGCTGCGCGCCGGCTCGAACCGCCTCGTGATCCGGCTGCAGCCGAACGAGACGATTCGCCTGTACTGTCTCGCGAAGCAGCCCGGCGAAGGGATGAACCTCGCGAGCGTGCACCTCGACCTCGCGTTCGACCGTTTCTTCAAGGAAGGGCAGATGGAGGCGTACCAGCGCCTCCTGCTCGACGTGATCAACGGCCGCCTCGCGCTGTTCGTGCGTCGCGACGAGCAGGAGGCCGCGTGGCGCTGGGTCGAGCCGATCCTGAACGAATGGGCCCGCTCGCTGAAGCCGCCGAAGCCGTATGCGGCGGGCACGTGGGGGCCGGCCGCGGCGAGCGCGATGCTCGCGCAGCACGGCACCTGCTGGCTCGAAGAAGAAAACTGAAGCAAACCGTTGTCGTGCGCGCAAGCGCGCGGCAACGTGCCCCACGATTCGCACGAATTGAACAGACAAAGCAGTCCGGAGGAGATGTGATCGAGATCCACGCTTTCGACACCCAGGAAGCGCAAGGCGAAGCGCTCGCGCGCGCCGTCGGCGATGCGCTGCGCGCCGCGCTCGGCGCCCCCGCGCGCCCGACGCTCGCGGTGTCCGGCGGCACGAGCCCGCGCCCGTTCCTGCAAACGCTGTCGCACGCGGCGCTCGACTGGGCCGGCGTCGACGTCACGCTGGTCGACGACCGCTGGGTGCCGGAGGACGATGCAGCCAGCAACGCGCAGCTCGTGCGCGACACGCTGCTGCAGCACGCGGCAGCCCCTGCCCGCTTCCTGCCGCTCGTCGACACACGCGTGTCGCTCGACGCGCACGTCGCCGCGCTCAATGCAAACGCCGACTATCGCGTACCGACCGTCGCCGTGCTCGGCATGGGCGAGGACGGCCACACCGCGTCGATCTTCGCCGATGCGCCCGAATGGGACCACGCGATCGCGACGCCCGAGCGCTTCGTCGCCGTGCATCCCGGCGCCGCGCCGCATGCGCGGGTGAGCTTCTCGCTCGATGCGCTCAAGCGCGTCGACCGGCTGTTCCTGCTGATCGCGGGCGAACGCAAGCGCGCGGTGCTCGACGCAGCGGCCGCATCGCTGCAGAAGAACGCGATTTCCCAACTGGCCAACGACAAGGGGACCAAGCTCGATGTCTACTGGTGCGCAAAGTAAGGCTGTCGTCGCGGGCCAGCATGCCGACGGCCCGCGCCTGCTCGCGGACGTCGGCGGCACGAACGCGCGTTTCGCGCTGGAAACCGGCCCCGGCGAGATCACGCAGATCCGCGTCTACCCCGGCGCCGACTACCCGACGCTCACCGACGCGATCCGCAAGTATCTGAAGGACGTGAAGATCAGCCGCGTGAACCACGCGGCGATCGCGATCGCGAACCCGGTCGACGGCGACCAGGTCACGATGACCAATCACGACTGGAGCTTCTCGATCGAGGCCACGCGTCGCGCGCTCGGCTTCGACACGCTGCTCGTCGTGAACGACTTCACCGCGCTCGCGATGGCGCTGCCGGGCCTGACCGATGCGCAGCGCGTGCAGATCGGCGGCGGCACGCGCCGCCAGAACAGCGTGATCGGGCTGCTCGGGCCCGGCACCGGGCTCGGCGTCTCCGGCCTGATTCCCGCGGACGACCGCTGGATCGCGCTCGGCAGCGAAGGCGGTCACGCATCGTTCGCGCCGCAGGACGAGCGCGAGGACCTCGTGCTGCAATACGCGCGCAAGAAGTTTCCGCACGTGTCGTTCGAACGCGTGTGCGCGGGCCCCGGCATCGAGGTCATCTACCGCGCGCTCGCCGCGCGCGACAAGAAGCGCGTGGCCGCGACCGTCGACACGGCGGAGATCGTCGAGCGCGCGCATGCGGGCGACGATCTCGCGCTCGAGGCGGTCGAATGCTTCTGCGGCATCCTCGGCTCGTTCGCCGGCAGCCTCGCACTGACGCTCGGCGCGCTCGGCGGCGTGTACATCGGCGGCGGCGTCGCGCTGAAGCTCGGCGAACTGTTCACGCGCTCGTCGTTCCGCGCGCGCTTCGAGGCGAAGGGCCGCTTCGCGCACTATCTCCAGAACATCCCGACCTACCTGATCACCGCCGAATATCCGGCGTTCCTCGGCGTGTCGGCGATCCTCGCGGAGCAGTTGTCGAACCGGTCGGGCGGCGCGTCGTCGGCCGTGTTCGAGCGGATCCGCCAGATGCGCGACGCGCTGACGCCGGCCGAGCGGCGCGTCGCCGATCTCGCGCTGAACCATCCGCGCTCGATCATCAACGACCCGATCGTCGACATCGCACGCAAGGCGGACGTGAGCCAGCCGACGGTGATCCGCTTCTGCCGCTCGCTCGGCTGCCAGGGGCTGTCGGACTTCAAGCTGAAGCTCGCGACCGGCCTCACCGGCACGATTCCGATGAGCCACAGCCAGGTGCATCTCGGCGACACGGCCACCGACTTCGGCGCGAAGGTGCTCGACAACACGGTGTCCGCGATCCTGCAGTTGCGCGAACACCTGAACTTCGAGCACGTCGAGAACGCGATCGAGATCCTGAACGGCGCGCGGCGCATCGAGTTCTACGGGCTCGGCAACTCGAACATCGTCGCGCAGGACGCGCATTACAAGTTCTTCCGCTTCGGGATTCCGACGATCGCGTACGGCGACCTGTACATGCAGGCCGCATCGGCCGCGCTGCTCGGCAAGGGCGACGTGATCGTCGCGGTGTCGAAGTCGGGACGCGCGCCGGAATTGCTGCGCGTGCTCGAAGTCGCGATGCAGGCCGGCGCGAAGGTGATCGCGATCACGTCGAGCAACACGCCGCTCGCGAAGCGCGCGACCGTCGCGCTCGAGACCGACCACATCGAAATGCGCGAATCGCAGCTGTCGATGATCTCGCGGATCCTGCATCTGCTGATGATCGACATCCTCGCGGTCGGTGTCGCGATCCGTCGCGCGTCCACCAACGGCGAACTGCCGGAGGCCGTCGCGCAGGCGCGCGCTCGGGCGAGCGACGACGAGACGGCCGACGTGCTCGAATGGCTGAGCCACGGTGCGTCGCCGGCGGCGAAGGACGTCGCGCGGGACTGACGCCCGACACGGCACGGCGGCCGCCTTCCGCCGGCCCGAAAAAAAGAACGCCACCGACGCATCGCGCGGTGGCGTTTTTTCATGCCGCGGCGGCTCAGGCGCCCGCTTTCACCGGCCGGCCATGCCAGCGCAGCACGAGGGAGCGGCCGACGAAACACAGCACGCCGGTGACGCCGATCGTCACGCCCATCGCGAACGGCGTGCCGTCCGCGAGTGCGCCGATCGCGACGCTCGCGATCGCGCCGAGCGCGAGCTGCATCGCGCCGAACACGGCCGCCGACGCGCCCGCGTTGTGCGGATAGCGATGCATCAGGTCGGTCGTGCAGTTCGCGGACAGGATCCCGACCACGCCGACCACGAAGAACAGGCACACGACGATCGACCACAACCCGCCCCACCCGGTCAGCGCGACGAGCGCGACCGCGAGCGACGCGACGCAGCTCACGAGCGACGCGGCCGCGATGATGCGCAGCGAGCCGATGCGGCCGACGAGCCGCGTGTTCGCGAAATTGCCGATCATGATGCCGACGACGTTCAGGCCGAACAGCAACCCGTAGTGCTGCGGCGACACGTGGAAGTACTCGATGTACACGAACGGCGTCGCGGTGATGTACGAGAACATCGACGCGAATGCCATCCCGCCGCACAGCATGTGCCCCCATGCGACCGGATCGGACAGGATGCGCCCGTACGATGCGAACGACGCGAGCACGGCCGCGCTCTTGCGCCGCTCCTTCGGCCAGGTTTCGGGCACGCGCAGGTACGCGGTCGCGGCGCACACCGCGCCGAACACGGCCAGCACGACGAACACGCCGCGCCAGCCCGAGAAGCGCAGGATCTGCCCACCGATCAGCGGCGCGAGCAGCGGCCCGACCGCCGTGACGATCGCAACCATCGACAGCACCTTCGCCGCATCGGTCGGCTCGTGCGCGTCGCGCGCGATCGCACGCGACAGCACCGACGCCGCGCCGGCGCCGAGCGCCTGCAGGAACCGCACGAGGATCAGCATGTCGATCGAGTTCGACACGAAGCAGCCGATGCTCGCGAGCGTGAACAGCGCGATGCCGCCGAGCAGCACGGGCCGGCGGCCCCACGTGTCGGACATCGGACCGTACAGCAGCATGCCGATCGAGAAGCCGGCCATGAAGCTCGTCAGCGTGCGCTGCGCGGCGCCGGGGCTGACGGAAAAGCCGTCGGCGATCGACGGCAGGCTCGGCAGGTACATGTCGGTGGCGATCGGCCCGCAAGCGGCGAGCGCGCCAAGCAACAGGATCAGCCGGGCATCGGGCCGGCGCCGGACGACGTGGGACATGGATATCCGGAATGGAGGCCCGCGCGCATCGGGGCGCGCATGGCGGTGAAGACGGGAGGCCGCGCCGCGGACGGCGCTCAGGTCCATGATTGTACGCGCAACTTTTTCGCGTGCCGGCGCCCGGGTGCCGCGCACGGCCGGACGGCGCCGTACGGCCGATCACTGCCGCTGTCGCACGAGGCGGCACGAGGCCGCACGCGGATTCGATTAAGCTTGCGGCTGCCCGCTCTTCTTGTCCGACCCAATCGACGCACGACCGAACCGATGACCGCTTTCCTGCTGATCTGGAGCCCCAAGAAATGGCCGTGGCCCGAGCTGCCCGACGTCGCCGCGCGCGTGAAGGCCGGCGAGGCCGTGCACGACGTGTGGGGCTGCGGCTTCGCGCGCGGCATCCTGCCGGGCGATCGCGTGTTCCTGCACCGCGTCGCGAAGGAGCCGAAGGGCGTGTTCGGCTCGGGCTACGTGACGCGCGCGCCCTACGAAGTGCCGGACCCGGCGACGAAGCGCGGCTACCGGCTGTGCATCGACTTCGTCTACGACTGGCTGGTCGACGCCCACCAGGACGTCGTGATCCCGCGCGACGCGCTGCGCGTGCATCCATACTCGGTGCAGACCTGGGACGCGCAGTCCTCCGGCACGTCGATCAAGCCGATGGTCGAAGGCCCGCTGGAGAAGCGCTGGGCCGAACTGACCGGCAAGCGCAAGCCGCCGCGATAAACGGGCCGGATCGGACGCCTGCCATGCGCGCCGGCCAATCCCCCGCGCGCCGAAAGGCCGCAGACCGCGCGGCGGGCCCGTCCTGCGCGTCTCCGGTACAATCGGACGATCGTTCCGCCCAGGCGCCGCGGCCCGTGCACAGGCCCCCCGCGCCCTTCTCTCGCAGGTTTCGCACATGTCCAACAATCAGATCCTCTTCGAACGCGCCCAGAAGACCATTCCGGGCGGCGTCAACTCGCCGGTGCGCGCCTTCCGTTCGGTTGGCGGCACGCCGCGTTTCGTCTCGCGCGCGCAGGGCCCGTACTTCTGGGATGCCGACGGCAAGCAGTACATCGACTACATCGGCTCGTGGGGCCCGATGATCGTCGGCCACGTTCATCCGGAAGTGCTGTCGGCCGTGCAGAACGTGCTCGCCGACGGCTTCTCGTTCGGCGCGCCGACCGAGGCGGAAATCGAGATCGCCGAGGAAATCTGCAAGCTCGTGCCGTCGATCGAGCAGGTGCGGATGGTGTCGAGCGGCACCGAGGCCACGATGAGCGCGCTGCGTCTCGCGCGCGGCTTCACGGGCCGCAGCCGCATCGTCAAGTTCGAGGGCTGCTATCACGGCCACGCGGACAGCCTGCTGGTCAAGGCCGGCTCCGGCCTGCTGACGTTCGGCAACCCGACGTCGGCCGGCGTGCCCGCCGACATCGCGAAACACACGACCGTCCTCGAATACAACAACGTCGCCGCGCTCGAAGAAGCGTTCGGCGCGTTCGGCGACGAGATCGCCGCGGTGATCGTCGAGCCCGTCGCGGGCAACATGAACCTCGTGCGCGGCACGCCCGAATTCCTGAACGCGCTGCGCGCGCTGTGCACGAAGCACGGTGCCGTGCTGATCTTCGACGAGGTGATGTGCGGCTTCCGCGTCGCGCTCGGCGGCGCGCAGGCGTACTACGGGATCGCGGCCGACCTCACCTGCCTCGGCAAGGTGATCGGCGGCGGGATGCCGGCCGCCGCGTTCGGCGGCCGTCGCGACATCATGGCCCACCTCGCGCCGCTCGGCGGCGTGTACCAGGCCGGCACGCTGTCGGGCAACCCGATCGCGGTCGCCGCAGGCCTGAAGACGCTGCAACTGATCCAGGCGCCCGGCTTCTACGACGCGCTGACCGCGCAGACGAAACGCCTCGCCGACGGCCTCGCGGCCGAAGCGCGCGCGGCCGGCGTGCCGTTCGCCGCCGACTCGATCGGCGCGATGTTCGGCCTGTACTTCGCCGAGCGCGTGCCGGTCAGCTTCGCGGAAGTGACGAAGAGCAACGTCGAGCGCTTCAACCGCTTCTTCCACCTGATGCTCGACGAAGGCGTGTACTTCGCGCCGTCCGCGTACGAAGCCGGCTTCGTGTCGAGCACGCACGACGACGCGGTGATCGACGCGACGCTCGCCGCCGCACGCCGCGCGTTCGCGGCCCTCGCCGCCTGACCCGGGTCCGCACGCATGTTCTCGGATACCGATTTCGCCCACATGCAGCGCGCGCTGACGCTCGCGGCGCGCGGCATGTATACGACCGCGCCGAACCCGCGCGTCGGCTGCGTGATCGTCAAGGACGGCGACGTGATCGGCGAAGGCTTCACGCAGCCGGCCGGCCAGGACCACGCGGAAGTGCAGGCGCTGAAGGACGCGCGTGCGCGAGGCCATGACGTCGCCGGCTCCACCGTGTACGTGACGCTCGAGCCGTGCAGCCATTTCGGCCGCACGCCGCCGTGCGCGAACGCGCTGATCGACGCGCGCGTAGCGAAGGTCGTCGCGGCGATGGAAGACCCGAATCCGCAGGTGTCGGGGCGCGGCCTCGGGATGCTGCGCGACGCGGGCATCGACGTGCGCTGCGGGCTGCTCGCGAACGAAGCGGGCGAACTGAACATCGGCTTCGTGTCGCGGATGACGCGCGGCCGCCCGTGGGTGCGGATGAAGACCGCCGCGTCGCTCGATGCACGCACCGCGCTGCCGTCCGGCGAAAGCCAGTGGATCACCGGCGAGGCCGCGCGCCTCGACGGCCATGCATGGCGCGCGCGCGCGTGCGCGATCCTCACCGGGATCGGCACCGTGCGCGAGGACAACCCGCTCTTGACCGTGCGCGGCATCGACACGCCGCGCCAGCCGCAGCGCGTGCTGGTCGACAGCCGCCTCGACCTGCCGCTCGATGCGCGCCTGCTCGAAGGCGCGCCGTTGCTGATCTTCTGCGGCCGGCTCGACGCCGCCGGCGAAGTGCGCGCGAACGTGCTGAAGTCGCGCGGCGCGGAAATCGTGCCGCTCGCGAATGCGTACGGCAAGGTCGACCTGCCCGCGATGCTGGCGGCGCTCGGCGCGCGCGGCGTCAACGAACTGCACGTCGAGGCCGGTCACAAGCTGAACGGCTCGCTGCTGCGCGAGCAGTGCGTCGACGAGCTGCTGGTCTACCTCGCGCCGAGCCTGCTCGGCAGCGACGCGGCCGGCATGTTCGACCTCGCCGCGCCGGCGAGCCTCGACGCCCGCACGCGACTCGCGTTCCACAGCGTCGAGCGGATCGGCGACGATCTGCGGATCCTGGCGCGCGTCGCGCCGCCCTCCGCCACTCTTTGAACGGAGCCGTCACGATGTTTACCGGAATTGTCGCGGCCGTCGGCCGCATCGAAGCGATCAACCCGCTCGGCGCGTCGCCCGAGGCGGGCGTGCGGCTGACCGTGCAGGCCGGCGGGCTCGACCTGGCCGATGTCGCGCTCGGCGACAGCATCGCGATCCAGGGCGCGTGCATGACGGTGATCGAAAAGACCGACACCGGATTCGACGTCGACGTGTCCCGCGAAAGCCTGAACCGCACGGTCGGCCTCGCGCAGCCCGGCGAAGTGAACCTCGAGAAGGCGCTGCGCGCGCACGACCGTCTCGGCGGGCACATCGTGTCGGGCCACGTCGACGGCCTCGGCACCGTGACGCGCTTCGCGCCGGTCGGCGAATCGCACGAGCTGCGGATCGTCGCGCCGCGCGAGCTCGGCCGCTATCTCGCGTACAAGGGCTCGATCACAGTCAACGGTGTGAGCCTGACCGTCAACACGGTCGACGATCGCGCCGACGGCTGCGAGTTCTCGATCAACCTGATCCCCCATACGGTCGAAGTCACGACGCTGCGTCACGTGAAGGCCGGCGACAAGGTCAATCTCGAAATCGACATGATCGCGCGGTATGTGGAGCGGATGATGTCGGCATCGCAGGGCGTGCATCAGGACTGACCAGGCGGTTCCGCCCGCCGAGTGGGAAATGGCGCCCGGCGGCGTGGCCCGGCACCTGGCCTGATGGCCAACGACGCGCACGGGTCATCCCGTCGCGCTAAGATGCAACGGCAGCGGTTTCGGCGCCGCGGCGCGCGGTGCGCCGCGTACCGGCTGCCCCTTTTCCTCCAGGAGTCGTCCCCATGTCCATCTCGATGTACCAGGCTTCGCTGCCCGTCCTGATCCGTGGCCTCACCAACCTGCAGCACATCCTCGGCAAGGCGCAGGCGCATGCGGCCGAGAAGCAGATCGACCCGTCGGTGTTCATCGGCGCACGCCTCTATCCGGACATGCTGCCCCTCGTCCGCCAGGTGTATATCGCGACCGACACGGCCAAGGGCTGCGCCGCGCGGCTTGCCGGCGTCGACATCCCGAGCTATCCCGACGTGGAGCAGACATTCGACGAACTGCACGCGCGCATCCAGAAGACGATCGACTATCTGAAAGGCTTCGACGCCGCGCAGATCGACGGCAGCGAAGCGCGCCAGGTCGTGCTCAAGATGCGCGTCGGCCCGATCGAGTTCACCGGCCAGTCGTATCTGCTGAACTTCGTGCTGCCCAATTTCTTCTTTCACGTAACGACGGCGTACGACATCCTGCGCCATAGCGGCGTCGAGCTCGGCAAGCTCGACTACCTCGGCGGCCGTAACGACCAGGCGTGACGCACGGCCGGGCCTCGGCCGGCCTGCGGCGGCCCGTCTTCGGGCGGCCCGAGCCGGCCCGGGCAGGGCCGTCCCAACGGCCGGCCGCACCGCTTTCCGGCGCGCTCGCCGGCCGCGCGCAGCCGGTGCCAGCCGAAACGCGGTCCGGCTGGCGTAAAATACGCACTTTCCTCTTTCTCGCCCCCTTATGACGCTCGCCTCCACGCTCGACATCATCGCGGAGTTGAAAGCCGGCCGGATGGTGATCCTGGTCGACGAAGAAGACCGCGAAAACGAAGGCGACCTCGTGATCGCCGCCGAATTCGTCACGCCGGAAGCGATCAACTTCATGGCCAAGTACGGCCGTGGCCTGATTTGTCTGACGTTGACTCAGGAACGCTGCAAGCAGCTGCACCTGCCGCTAATGACTTACCGCAACGGCACGCAATACGGCACCGCGTTCACGGTCAGCATCGAAGCGGCCGAAGGCGTGACGACCGGCATCTCGGCCGCCGACCGCGCGCACACGATCGCCACGGCGGTCGCGCACGACGTCCGCCCCGAGCACATCGTGCAGCCGGGCCACGTGTTCCCGATCATGGCGCAGCCGGGCGGCGTGCTCGTGCGCGCCGGCCACACCGAGGCCGGCTGCGACTTCACCGCGCTCGCCGGGCTCACGCCCGCCGCGGTGATCTGCGAGGTCATCAAGGACGACGGCACGATGGCGCGCCTGCCCGACCTGCTCGAGTTCGCGAAGGAACACGATCTGAAGATCGGCACGATCGCCGACCTGATCCAGTACCGCAGCCGCACCGAATCGATCATCGAGCGGATCGCCGAGCGCACGATGCAGACCGCGCACGGCACGTTCCGTGCGGTGCTGTACCGCGACCAGCCGAGCGGCTCGCCGCACATCGCACTGGTGCGCGGCACGCCGTCGCCCGACGCCGATACGCCCGTGCGCGTGCACGAGCCGCTGTCGGTCCTCGATCTGCTCGAGACGAGCATCTCGACGCACTCGTGGACGCTCGACGCGGCGATGCACGAGATCGCGGAACGCGACCTCGGCGTGATCGTGCTGCTCAACTGCGGCGACACGAAGGAACATCTGATCGACGTCTTCAAGGCGTTCGACGAGGAAGAAAAGGCCGCTGCGCTGAAGCGCCGGCCGGTCGATTTCAAGACGTTCGGCATCGGCGCGCAGATCCTGCGCGACGTCGGCGTCGGCAAGATGCAGGTGCTGTCGAATCCGCGCAAGCTGGGCAGCATGTCCGGCTACGGCCTCGAAGTCACGGGCTTCATTCCGATGCCCGGCGGTGAAGCCAAGTCCTGCCCGGCGTCCCACGCGTAACCCGCCACGACGCTTTCGCCCTATAACCGTTCATCCACACCACGGACCAGATCATGGAAATCGGACAATACCAACCGAATCTCGAAGGCGACGGCCTGCGTATCGGCATCGTGCAATCCCGCTTCAACGAACCCGTCTGCAACGGCCTCGCCGATGCGTGCGTCGAGGAACTCGAGCGCCTCGGCGTCTCCGGTGAAGACGTGCTGCTCGTGTCTGTGCCCGGCGCGCTGGAAATCCCGCTCGCGCTGCAAAAGCTCGCAGAAAGCGGCCAGTTCGACGCACTGATCGCGCTCGGCGCGGTGATCCGCGGCGAGACGTACCACTTCGAACTCGTGTCGAACGAAAGCGGCGCGGGCATCACCCGGATCGGCCTCGACTTCAACCTGCCGATCGCCAACGCGGTCCTGACGACCGAAAACGACGAGCAAGCCGTCGCGCGCATGACCGAAAAGGGTCGTGACGCCGCACGCGTCGCGGTCGAGATGGCCAACCTGACGATGGCACTCGACCAGCTCGGCGACGACGAGGACGAGGAAGAAGAGGACGACGAAGAGGAGCGCGCATGAAGAAGAGCGCCCGCCGACAATCGCGCGAGCTGGCGACGCAGGGCCTGTATCAGTGGCTGCTGTCGAACGCGGCCTCCGGCGAGATCGACGCGCAACTGCGCGGCGCGCTCGGTTACGACAAGGCCGACAAGGAACTGCTCGACGCGATCCTGCACGGCGTGATTCGCGAGCATGCGACGCTCGTCGAAGCCCTCACGCCGTCGCTGGACCGTCCGGTCGATCAGCTGTCGCCGGTCGAACGCGCCGTGCTGCTGATCGCGACGTTCGAGCTCACGCATCATGTCGAAACGCCGTATCGCGTGATCATCAACGAAGCAGTCGAACTCGCGAAGACGTTCGGCGGCTCCGACGGCTACAAGTACGTCAACGGCGTGCTCGACAAGCTCGCCGCGAAGCTGCGCCCCGCCGAAACGCAGGCGCGCCGCAACGGCTGATTCCGCAGGCAGACGGGCGCGCAAGCGCCCGTTTTTCGTTCTTCCTCCCCCGCTCCGCCCGACCGATGAATACCACCGCCGATTCGCTCGTCACGCTCGCCGCACGCGTCGACGCGATCCAGCCCTTCTACGTGATGGAACTGATGAAGGAGGCACAGCGGCTCGAGTCCTCCGGGCGCGATGTTATCCACATGGGCATCGGCGAACCGGATTTCACCGCGCCGGAGCCCGTCGTCGAGGCGGCGGCGGCCGCGCTGCGCCGCGGCGTCACGCAGTACACGAGCGCGCTCGGCATCGCGCCGCTGCGCGAAGCGATCGCCGCGCACTATGCACGCGCCTACGGCCTCACGATCAGCCCCGAGCGGATCGTCGTGACGGCCGGCGCCTCCGCCGCGCTGCTGCTCGCGTGCCTCGCGCTCGTCGGCCGTGACGACGAAGTGCTGATGCCCGACCCGTCGTATCCGTGCAACCGGCACTTCGTCGCGGCGGCCGAAGGCCGGCCGGTGCTCGTGCCGAGCGGCCCGGAAGCGCGCTTCCAGCTCACCGCGGACGACGTTCGAACGCGCTGGGGCAGCCGCACGCGCGGCGTCCTGCTCGCGTCGCCGTCGAACCCGACCGGCACGTCGCTCGAACCGGATGAGCTGAAGCGGATCGTCGAGGCGGTGCGCGCACGCGGCGGCTTCACGATCGTCGATGAGATCTACCAGGGGCTCAGCTACGACGCGGCGCCCGTGTCGGCGCTGTCGTTCGGCGACGATGTCGTCACCGTGAACAGCTTCTCGAAGTACTTCAGCATGACCGGCTGGCGGCTCGGCTGGCTCGTCGTTCCGCCAGCGCTCGTCGGCACCTTCGAAAAGCTGTCACAGAACCTGTTCATCTGTCCGTCCGCGCTCGCGCAGCACGCAGCACTCGCGTGCTTCGAGCCGGCGGCGCTCGACATCTACGAGGCGCGCCGCCTCGAATTCAAGCGTCGCCGCGACTTCATCGCGCCAGCGCTCGAGAAGCTCGGCTTCACGGTGCCCGTGATGCCGGACGGCGCGTTCTACGTGTATGCGCACTGCGGCGGCGTCGCTCATCCCGCGGCCGGCGACAGCGCGGCGCTCACGCAGGCGATGCTGCACGACGCTGGCGTCGTGCTGGTGCCGGGCATGGATTTCGGCGTGCATGCACCGCGCGACTACATCCGGCTGTCCTATGCGACCGCCTACTCGCGCCTCGAAGAGGCCGTCGAGCGGCTTGCGGCACTATTCGGCCAGCACTGACCGCCGATCTGCTTTCCCGGCCGGCACGCCGGCCTTTCCCTGCGCAAAAAGGAAAAAGGCACCCGAATCGGATGCCTTTTTGCTGGAGCCTGGCCGGAACTGCGGGACGTTACGCGCCGAGTTCCGAGTGGTCGCCGTGCGACTGCTTCGCGGTGTCGACGCTCGCGTCGTCCTGCTGCGGTGCGGCCTTCGGCGCGGCAGCCGCCTTCGCGGTGATCGGCTGCGCGCCGTCGAGCGTCGCATGCACGCGCTTGGCGCCGCCGGCTGATGCCGTCACGGCCGCGGTCACGATCGGCTTCGACGGCTGGGCCGGCGCCTGCGGCGCATTGACCGGGACGCTGCGGCCATGCGCGACGTCGCGCAGGCGGCCACGCTCGGCCATGACCTTCGAGCCGTAGGCGGTGTCGTCCGGGTTGGTCGAGCCGTTGTACAGGCGCAGGCCATTCGCGAGCGAGCCGCCGCGTGCGATGCAGTCCTTCAACACGAGCGCGCCGACCTGCAGGTTCGCCAGCGGTTGCAGCGCGGTGTCGGTACCGCCGAAATACTCGAATTTGTCGGAATGAACCTTCGACATCACCTGCATCAGGCCTTGTGCGCCGACGCCGCTTTCCGCGTACGGGTTGAAGCCCGATTCGATCGCCATCACGGACAGCAGCAGCAGCGGATCGAGGCCGACGTCGCGGCCGGTCTGGAACGCAGCCTTGACGAGCTGGCCGAGCGGCTCCTGCGCGACCCGGTAACGGCGCGACAGGTAGGTGGCGACGAGCGCCTGTTCGCGGTTCGACGCGAGCGCGCGATCGTCGCGCGCATCGGCCGGGACCCGCTGGGTCGGGATCAGTTTCGCCAACGCGACGGGCGACGGGCCGTTACGGGCCGGATCGGACGCATCGTTCTGCGCGGCGGTTTCCGGCGCGACGTCGAGACCGACGGCGAGCGCATCCGTTTCAGGGGCGTCTTCCTGCTGCGGCTGCGCGCCAGCGGGCGCGAAGTTCGGCAGCGGATGACCGGTCAGCAAACGGGCCGGACCGGCCTGCACGGCCGCGGATACGACCGGCATCAGCTTCGCGGCGAGGTCCCCGCGCACGGTCGGCAGCAGCCACAGGGCAAGTGCCACCGCGACAGCGAGACAGCCGACAACGCTGAATAAATGGTGACTGACACGCGTCCCGCGACGCAGCATGTTGCGCACGATTTGCGCATGCTGCTCACTGGGACGCCACGATAACCAAGCGTTCATTCAGATCATCTCCCATGAACATGACTCGTGCGGCTCGCTCTGCTCGATGGCGAGACGGAAAACGCGCCGCGGAATCACGACACCGCACGCCTTGGTTGGGACGCGCAAGCATCGGGGAAACGGTATAAGTACCGTTCGAGGCCACGGTGTAAGAGGGCCGGCGCCTTCGCACACTGGGCGAGGCGGGCATACGCGGTGGCACCCACGCAAAAAACCAGCGTCTGGTGGCGCTGGCTGGGACTACGACAAATGCCGTCGAATACGCCGTGCAGGTTTCGGCGGACGGTGACGCGCTGCGTCAAAGATCGGTGATTGGCGGCTCGAAGCCTTTTACCCTGCAACCAATGTGAGCGGATTCTAGCAGGGTTTTATAGATCGTCAACACTATAAAACCTGAAACTCATAACAAAAAGTAATTTTGGATCGCCCTTCAGATCGCGAGCCCCCTGCCGTAGGGGCTCTGCGCGCCGTCGACTTTTTTCTCCGCCGGGCGTGCGAGCGGCCGCCCGGGTAAAATCGTCGGTCGATTCAGGGCCGCAGCCGGCCGCTGCGCCCGCCCATCGCTGCCCGCCTTGCGGGCGGCCCGGACCTTCTTCATGAAATACAAAGACTTACGCGATTTCATCCAGCGCCTCGAGGCGCTCGGCGAACTGCGGCGCGTCACGCAGCCCGTGTCGCCCGTGCTCGAAATGACCGAACTGTGCGACCGCGTGCTGCGTGCCGGCGGCCCGGCGCTGCTGTTCGCAGCGCCGCCCGGCAATGCGTTCCCGGTGCTCGGCAACCTGTTCGGCACGCCGCGCCGCGTGGCGCTCGGCATGGGTGTCGATGCGGGCGACGACGCCGCGCTCGGCTCGCTGCGCGACCTCGGGCGACTGCTGTCCGCGCTGAAGGAGCCGGATCCGCCGAAGAGCCTGAAGGACGCCGGCAAGCTGCTGTCGCTCGCGAAGGCCGTATGGGACATGGCGCCGAAATCGGTGTCGTCGCCGCCGTGCCAGGAGATCGTCTGGGAGGGCGCCGACGTCGACCTGAACAAGTTGCCGATCCAGACCTGCTGGCCCGGCGACGCGGGGCCGCTCGTCACGTGGGGCCTCACGGTCACGCGCGGGCCGAACAAGCCGCGCCAGAACCTCGGCATCTACCGCCAGCAGCTGATCGGCCGCAACCAGCTGATCATGCGCTGGCTCGCGCATCGCGGCGGTGCGCTGGACTTCCGCGAATTCGCACTGCAGAACCCCGGCAAGCCGTATCCGGTCGCGGTCGTGCTCGGCGCCGATCCGGCCACGACGCTCGGCGCGGTGACGCCCGTGCCCGATTCGCTGTCCGAGTATCAGTTCGCCGGCCTGCTGCGCGGCAGCCGCACCGAGCTCGCCAAGTGCCTGACGCCCGGCGTCGATACGCTGCAGGTGCCCGCGCGCGCGGAGATCGTGCTCGAAGGCTTCATCCATCCGCAGGAAGGCACGCCCGCCCCGGCCCCGGCCGGCGCACCGCCGCGGCCGGCCGGCAACGCGGCCGCCGCATACGAACACGCGCTCGAAGGCCCGTACGGCGACCACACCGGCTACTACAACGAGCAGGAGTGGTTCCCGGTGTTCACCGTCGAGCGGATCACGATGCGCCGCGACGCGATCTATCACTCGACCTATACGGGCAAGCCGCCCGACGAACCGGCCGTGCTCGGCGTCGCGCTCAACGAGGTGTTCGTGCCGCTGCTGCAGAAGCAGTTCACCGAGATCACCGACTTCTACCTGCCGCCGGAAGGCTGCAGCTACCGGATGGCCATCGTGCAGATGAAGAAGAGCTACGCCGGCCATGCGAAGCGCGTGATGTTCGGCGTATGGAGCTTTCTGCGGCAGTTCATGTATACGAAGTTCATCGTGGTCGTCGACGAGGACGTGAACATCCGCGACTGGAACGAGGTGATCTGGGCGATCACGACGCGCGTCGACCCCGTGCGCGACACCGTGATGGTCGACAGCACGCCGATCGACTATCTCGATTTCGCGTCGCCCGTCGCGGGCCTCGGCTCGAAGATGGGGCTCGACGCGACCAACAAGTGGCCCGGCGAGACGAACCGCGAATGGGGTCGCCCGATCGAGATGGATGCGGCCGTGAAAGCGCGCGTCGACCGGCTCTGGCAGGAAATCGGACTGTAAGTCCACGCCTTGAACGCACCCGACAAGAATGACGATGAGCTTTCCCCCAGCCTCGATGCTGTCCGACGGGTTCTTCCTGTCGCTGTCGCTGTGTCTCGACATCGGCCTCGTCAACGTCGCGATGCTGTCGCTGACGCTGTCGCACGGCTTCCGGCCGGGCTTCTGGCTCGGCGTCGGCTCGTGCTTCGGCGATCTCGTCTACGCGGCGCTCGCGCTCGCGGGCATGGCCGTGCTGCTGCAGTTCGAGGCCGTGCGCTGGATCGTCTGGATCGGCGGCGGTGCGGTGCTGCTGTTCCTCACGTGGAAGATGGCGCGTGAAGCGCTCGCGCCGGCCGGCAGCGCCGGCGACGGCACGGCCGACGAAACACCGCAGCCGCGTGCCAGCGCGCGGCGCAGCTTCGTGCGCGGGATGCTGCTTGCGATGTCGTCGCCGAGCGCGATCCTGTGGTTCGCGGCGGTCGGCGGCGCGCTGATCGCGAAAGCCGGCGCCACCACGCCGGCGACGGCATCGGTATTCCTGTCCGGCTTCTTCCTCGGCGGCCTCGCGTGGACGCTCTTCATGTGCACGCTCGCGAGCCAGGGCCGCAAGCGCGCGGGTGCGGGGATGATGCGCGCGTGCCACGTCGCGTCGGCGCTGCTGTTCGCGTATTTCTCGTACAGCGTGATCGTCGGCGGCTACCGCGACCTGATTGCCCACGCGGCGTGACCGCCACGCACCGAGCCGCACATCGAATGAAAAACGGCGCAACGCCCCGCGAGGGACATTGCGCCGTTTTGCCGCGCGCGGTCAGGCCGCCGCGCGGAATGCGTCAACGACGCCAGCCGTGGTGACCCCAGCCGCCGTAGCCGTGACGCCAGTACGGACGGCCGTAGTAGCCACCGTAGCCGCCGACGACCACGGCGGGCGGCGCATAGTAAGCCGGCGCCGGCGCGTAATACACGGGCGGGGGCGGTGCGTAATACACGGGCGGCGGCGGTGCATACACGGGATACGCAGGCGCGACCGGGACACCGATGCCGACCCCGATCGACACGTGAGCCTGCGCGGCGCTTGCGGCACCCAGGGCCAGCGCGGCGGCGGCGATGAACGGAATGAGCTTTTTCACTTCGATTCTCCTGCTGGAGCGGAAATTTGTGCGCTCCTGTCGGCAACGGCGGGCATGCACGTCGCATGGATGCAATGTAGCGAAAACCCGCCGCTCGCGTATGGCGCATTTGTTGCAAATTGCAATTCCACGTGGCTGCAGCCACCGTGCGGCAGCGCTGCGCGGGCCGGCGGGCCGCCTCGCGCGTCCCGCGATTCCGTCCGACCAGCGAAATCGCGAGATGCCGGCCGGTCAGTCTTACCGGATCCGGTAAGCGCGGCGGGCATGCGCACGTAATGAACGATTACAAATTTGCGACAGGACGCCGACAATCCAGGCGGGACATGACCTTCGCGCGATTTGGGGCCGGATTGCACGACCTCCAACGGAAGCGAAACCGCGGCGCGAATTTTCCGGTTGTCTGCACCGAACGCACCCGTCCAGACCGTCTCCGTCCCGCATCGCCGCCTGTCAGCGACCGCTCCTTCATTCCTGCGATACTGGCGTCTGCTCCGTTTTCGCTTCGTGACCCGCCATGCCCCTACCCGACACTCCCCGCCTCGGCTTCATCGGCGCCGGCCGCCTGGCGCGCTGCCTCGTGCTGCGCTTCGCGGCGGCCGGCTTTCCGGTCGTCGCGATCGCAAGCCGCACGGCGGAATCGGCCGCGGTGCTTGCCGCGCGCATCGACGGCTGCCGGACGGTCGACACGCCGCAGCAGGTCGTCGACGCCGCCGACCTGATCTTCCTGACCGTGCCCGACGACCATCTCGCGCCGACCGCCGCGGCGCTGCGGTTCGACGCGGCGCGCGCGGCAAGCCAGGCGCTCGTCCACTGCAGCGGCGCGTCGGCGGTCGAGCTGCTCGATCCGGCAAAGCGGCAAGGCGCGGCCACGGGCGGCTTCCATCCACTCTATCTGTTCGGCGGCACGGACGCCGATCTCGCCCGCATCGACGGCTGCTCGGTCACGCTCGAAGCCGACGGCGCGCTGCACGCGACGCTGCTGCGACTTGCTGCCGCACTCGGCTGCCATCCGCTATCGATTCCGGCCGGCGGCCGAATGCTGTATCACGCGGCCGCGCATTACGCGGCGAGCTTCGCGCTGTGCGGGCTGTCCGAAGCGGTCGAGTTGTGGCGCGGACTCGGCTTCGACGAGGAAGCCGCGTTGCGCGCGCTGCTGCCGATGCTCGCCGGCACGATCGAAACCGCGCGCGACAAGGGCCTCGCGAACGCGCTGGCAGGCCCGGTGTCGCGCGGCGACACCGGCATCGTCGAGCGTCAGCTCGCGCTGCTCGAGGCGCGCGGCAGCGACCACGCGACGCTGTATGCGCTGATGACCCGCCGCGCGGTCGCGCTCGCGGCGAAGCGCGCGGCACCGCCGGCCGCGTTGCCGGCGCTTGCGCACGCCGTCGAAACGTCGCTCGAGCGCACGATCGGGCACCCCTCCCCGCCGCGAGACGAGGCGTGATAAGGTGTCGGCCGATGCGCCGCCATCCGGCGTTGGCGGCCGCACGCTACTCGACTGTATAAAAAGGATGCCAACGATGTTCGGCGAGATCGCCCGTTTTCTGCTCAATACCATCTTCACGCTGTTCGGCGCCGCGCTGATTCTGCGCGTCTGGATGCAGGCCGTCCGCGTGCCGCCGTACAATCCCGTCACGCAGGCAGTGCTGCAGGCGACCAACTGGCTCGTGCTGCCGCTGCGCCGCGTGATCGCGGGCGTGCGCGGCATCGACTGGGCAAGCGTCGTCGCCGCCCTCCTCACCGCGCTCGTCTATGTGGTGTTGATGGTCGTGATGGCCGGCCTGGATCCGGCCTCGGTGATCGCGACGCTCGTCGTGGTCGCGCTGCTCACCGTCGTGAAGTGGGCGCTCAATCTCGTGATCTGGATGACGATCCTGATGGCGCTGCTGTCGTGGCTCAATCCGCGCTCGCCGGCGATGCCGATCCTCTACCAGCTCACCGCCCCGTTCCTGAACCCGTTGCGCCGCGTGATCCCGAACCTGGGCGGCATCGACCTGTCGCCGATCCTGCTGTTCGTGATCGTCCAGGTGCTGCTGATGATCGTCACGCGCGCCGCCGTGTCGCTGACGATGTTCGGCATCTGACGTATTGCGCTACGCCGCCGGCCCCTGCGCCGGCGGCGCCTCGAGCGTGTCGATCACCCCGAAGCGCGCGGGAATCATCGCGTAGCACACGCGTACCTTCTCCCGCGCCAGCCGCTCGAGCAGTTGCTGCGCCTCGTCCTCGGTGACGATGAATTCGACCTCGATTGCGAGCGAACCCTGCAGCTCGAAAAAGCGGTCCTCGTGCAGCACCCGATGCCGGCCGAAGCCGGCCATCGCGCGAAACGCGGAACCGCCCGCGACGCCCATCCGGTTTCCCTCCTCCAGCAACCACTCCCACAGCGGCTTCCAGTGCAGCCGGTGCTGCTCGTGCACGTAGAAGCGCAAGAAGACCCTGTCCATCGCGTCCTCCCGATGCCGACGCGCTCAGGCCGCCGCGAACCACGCGCGCGCGGTCCACATGCCGAGCGCCGTCAGCGTGAACGATCCAGTCAAGTGTAGGGCAGCCACCGCGAACGCCCATCCCAATTCGCCCTGCACCGCGTGCGTCATCACTTCGACCGAATAGGTCGAGAACGTCGTGAGGCCGCCGAGGAAGCCGGTGATCACGAACAGCCGCCACTCGGGCGGCAGCCCGACGCGCGTGGTAAACGCGACGGCCGCGATGCCGATCACGTAGCCGCCGATCAGGTTCGCGGCGAGCGTGCCGAGCGGCACGGCGGGAAAGAACGCGTTGAGCGCAAGGCTCAGGAACCAGCGCAGCAATGCGCCGAGCCCGGCGCCGACGAAGATCGCGACGATCGAATAGAACAAGGGAGCTCCTCGCTGACGAAGCCGCATGGCGGATGGGCCTACGCCGAACTGTATGCGGAATCGCGCCGCGCCGGCAATGCCGGCCGGCGCGCACCGGATCATGTCGCGCCGGAATCACGCATTTCATTATTTCCACGTGCCGCCGAATTCGACATTTTCCAATGCATTACGCAGGACATTACAAATCGCACAATAGGATTACTTATTCATCAGACTTTCTGGAATTGAAAAATTCGGCTGCGCGCCCGCACGTCAGCCCTGCAAGCCTTGCTTCATGGGCATCCCGCATGTTTTCCCTAATCCAGACATTCCCGAATCACGCCGATATTCCATGCAATTTATTCCACCGATTTCGTAAAATTATTTCGCTCCCACACTCCAACGACATGGAGACTCGAAAAATGAACAATTACCGCCTGTCATCCATGTTGATTCCGGCACTGTGCGCGTCGCTGCTCGCATCGAGCGTCGCGCTCGCCGAGGGCAACGGCCCCCCGTCCTACGTCGAAGGCAACCGCGCGCCGAAAGGCTACGCGCGCCCCCCGTTCCATACGAAACAGCGCGCGAACACCGCCACGGTGGCCGGCCTCACACCCGCGCTCGTACGGCATGCGTACGGGTTCGATTCGATCGCCAACCAGGGCGACGGGATGGTCGTCGCGATCGTCGACGCGTACGACGATCCGAAAATCGAGTCCGATCTCGGCGTATTCAGCAACGCGTTCTCGCTGCCGGCCTGCACTTCGTCGAACGGCTGTTTCACCAAGGTCTACGCGCGCGGCGCGCGACCCAAGACGGACGCGGGCTGGTCGCTCGAGATGTCGCTCGACGTCGAATGGGTGCATGCGATCGCGCCGAAGGCGAAGATCGTGCTCGTCGAGGCCGCGTCGGCCAGCTTCAGCGACCTGATGGCCGCGGTCGACGTCGCGGTCAAGCGCGGCGCATCGGTCGTGTCGATGAGCTTCGGCGGCAACGAGTTCAGCAGCGAGACCGGCTTCGACAGCCACTTCAACGTATCGGGCGTCACGTTCGTCGCGTCGTCCGGCGACAGCGGCACCGGCACCGAGTACCCGGCGGCGTCGCCGTACGTGGTGGCGGTGGGCGGCACCACGTTGTCCACCGACGCGTCCGGTGCCTACGTCGGCGAGGCCGCGTGGAGCGGCAGCGGCGGCGGCGTCAGCTCGATCGAGGCCGAGCCGGCCGGGCAAACCGGCTGGCCGGTGCCGGTGGCCGGCAAGCGCGGCGTGCCCGACGTCAGCTACGACGCGAATCCGTCAAGCGGCTTTGCGGTGTACGACTCGGTCACCTATCAGGGGCAGGCCGGCTGGTTCCAGGTCGGCGGCACGAGCGCGGGCGCGCCGCAATGGTCGGCGCTCGTCGCGATCGCGAATTCGCTGCGTGCGGCGGCCGGCAAACACTCGCTGAGCGGCACCTACGACACGCTCTATACGATCGGGAAAAACGCCTACGGCAGCGACTATCACGACGTGACGACCGGATCCAACGGCACTTGCGGCAGCATCTGCAACGCAGCGGGCGGCTACGACTACGTGACGGGCCTCGGCTCGCCGATCGCGCCGGCGCTCGTCCAGGCGCTCGTCGCACAGCCGTGATCGCGCGGCCGCGGCCGGCCGATTCGTCCCGCGCCGCTCAGCCGCCGTGCCATGCACGGTCGAGTGCCACGAGCGTCGCGAGCGCGCCGCCCTTCAACCCGATCACGTCCGCACGGCGGGCATGGGCCTCGCGTACGTTGATGCGGATCACGTCGGCTCCGAGCCGTTCGCTCGAGAGACGCACGGTGGGAATCGCGGTGCCCGCGCCGATCTCGACGACGGTCACCCATCCCGCCTGCGCGATCCAGTCCTGCAGGGCCCGCTCCTGCGCGTCGTAGCGTTCGCCGAGCCAGCCGTTGTCGCCGAACATCAGGATGTTCGGTCGCGCGAGGCCGCCGCAACGTGGGCAGCGCGGCAACTCGCCGACCAGCCGGCACGCGGCCGCGTCGACGTCGGGCGTGAACGACGCGGCGTCCCAGGTGTCGTCCGAGCAGGGTCGCAGGCACTGCATCGAATGAATCGAACCGTGGATCTCGACGACACGCGCCGGATCGAAACCGGCCTTCTGGAACTGGCCGTCGACGTTGCTCGTCAGCACGAAGCCGCCGTTCGGCATCGCGTCCATCCAGCGCCGCAGGATCGCGAAGCCCGCGTGCGGCACCGTCTGCCGGTAGAGTCCGAGACGGTGGCCGTAAAAGCCCCACGCAAGCTGCGGATGCGCGCGAAACGCCTGCGGCGAGGCAATCTCGTGGAATTCGAAACGCTCGTGGCGCAGCGCCGGATACGCGCGCCAGAAGCCATCCGTGCCGCGGAAATCGGGCAGCCCCGAATCGACGCCGATGCCGGCGCCGGCCGTCACGAGCAGCGCATCGGCGCGCGCGAGCGCCTCGATGGCGGACGCGACCAGATGAGCCGGCAGTGGTGCGGCAGCGGCGCTGGAATCGGTGAAATCGGACGAGTCGGAAATCGGCATGGTGGAGCGGCGGAGGCGACGAGCGACGCGGGAGTGGCGTCGCGCGATCATACGCCGGTTCGGGCGCCGCGCCGCGACATCACGCCGCCGCGGCGCGCCCGCCCGCGGGTTCCCGCAGCGCGACGTACTGCAGCAGCATGATCGTCTTCGCGTCGACGATCTCGCCCCGCTCGACGGCATCCAGCGCCGCGTGCAGCGGCATCTCGACGACCTCGAGATCCTCGCCCTCCTCCGCGATGCCGCCGCCGTCGCCCGTGCGCAGCGATGCATCGTATTCGCCGACGAAGAAATGCAGCTTTTCGGTCACCGAGCCCGGGCTCATGAACGCCTCGAACACCTTGCGCACGCCGCGCACGCGATAGCCGGTTTCCTCTTCGGCCTCCGCGCGAATGCGTGCATCGGGCGTCGCGTCGTCGAGCAGGCCGGCGGCGGCTTCGAGCAGCATCCCGTCGTGTCCGTTGACGAACGCCGGCATCCGGAACTGCCGCGTGAGCAGCACGTCGCCCGTCGCCGCGTTGCGCAGCAGGATGGTCGCACCGTTGCCGCGGTCGTACGTTTCGCGGCTCAGGCGCTGCCACGTGCCGTCGCGGCGCAGGAAATCGAACGTCACCTTCTTCAGCACATACCAGTCATCGGACAGCACCGTCGTATCGACGATGCGGACGCGGTCCCGCGTTGCGGCCATGGTGGTCTCCCATTCGACAAGTGACGGCACTCATGGTAGCGTGCACATTCGTGCAATTTCAAGAAATTTCGTGCAATTTTGATGCTGACCACCCAACGCAAGAAGGCGATCCTCGACGCGCTCGCCCGCGACGGCCAGGTGCTGGCCGTCGAGCTGAGCGCGCAATTCGGCGTGTCCGAGGACACGATCCGGCGCGACCTGCGCGAACTGGCGGCCGAGGGCCTGCTGCAGCGCGTGCACGGCGGCGCATTGCCGGCGTCGCCGGCGGTCGCGCCGTTCGCGCAGCGCGAGGCGATCGAAACCGCGGAAAAACGACGCATCGCGCGCCGGGCCGCGCAGATGATCGCGCCCGGACAGGTCGCGATCGTCGACGGCGGCACGACGTCGGCACTGCTCGTCAGCCAGCTGCCGCCCGACCTGCGCGCGACGATCGTCACGCACAGCCCGAGCGTCGCCGTCGCGCTGGCCGCGCATCCGTCGATCGACGTGATCCTGATCGGCGGACGGCTGTACAAGCATTCGATCGTCGCGGTGGGCGCCGCGGCGATGGAAGGCATCTCTCGCATCCACGCGGACCTGTATTTCATGGGCGTGACCGGCGTTCATCCGGTCGCGGGGCTGAGCACCGGCGACTTCGAGGAAGCGGCGATCAAGCGCGCATTGGCGGGGCGTGCGGGCGAGACGGTCGTGCTGGCCTCGCAATCCAAACTGCGAGCGGCATCGCAATTCGTGATCGGCGAGCTCGCGCTCGCGCAAGCGATCGTGGTCGAACAGGAAACCGATGCAGCGCTGATCGAGCCGATCGAGGCCGCGGGCGTGACGGTCGTGCGCGCATAGCCGAGCGGCGCTTCGACGTCTGCACGTCGGCGGCGCTGCACCGACATCGTCGCCGGCGCGTTGCTGCTGGTCGGCGTGCACGTGATCAGGTAACGGCGGCTCGCCTACGGCGTACGGTCATGCCGCGCGTGGTTCGACCACGCGCTCACGTGACGTGTGCTCGACCGGTTCATCGCGGCGACGATGCTCGGATTCGCGGCCCGCGTCACGATCGACGCGCGCTGAAACCGGCCGCGCCGTTCACAAGCCGGCTACCGCGCGAAACGCGTCGTACGCATCGGCATGAAGCTCGAAGCCGATGCCCGGCGCCTGTGGCACGGCCGCGCGGCCTGCGTCGACCGATTCGCCGTCCGCCAGCCCGTTGAATGGACGGAACGCGAACGGGCTGACTTCGGCGCCGCCGAGCCCGAGCGCCGACACGACGTGCAACGAGAACAGATGACCACCGTGCGGCCAGAACGCATCGCGCCGCCAGCCGTTCGACACGAAATGGTCGACGATCCGCAGATAGCCCGGCAGGCCATAGCAATGCACCGGATCGAACACGAGGACGTCGCGGTCCGGGCGCAGACCGCCGTAGCGTTCGAGCAGCTTCGCTTCCGCGAGCGAGAACAACGCCTCGCCGGCCGCGACCGGCGGCGCGTATTGCGCGGCCAGGTCCGCATGAAGCGGCAGGTCGAGCGGATCGCAGAGATCCTCGAACCACCAGAGTTCGAACGGTGCCAGCATCGCGGCGGCTGCGCGGCCGCTCGTCGCGTCGTACGCGTTCATCGCATCGACCGCGAGATGCGAACTGCCGGCAAGACACGCCGCAGCAGCTTCGATGCGTCTTTGGTCGTGATCGACATCCGCGCCGCCGATCTTGTTCTTCGCGTGCGTGTAGCCGAGATCGGCGATGCGATGCATCTCGTCGGACAGGCGCGCGAGATCGTCGTGCGGATAGCGGTAACCGCCGCCCGCGTAGACACGCACGCGAGGTGCCGCGTCGCGTGCGAGCCGGTCGGCGACGAAGCGACTGAGCGGCAGGCCCGCGATCTTCGCGGCGGCATCCCAGATCGCCATGTCGAGCACGCCGACCGCGACACAGCGTTCACCGTGCCCGCCGGGCTTCTCGCCTGCCATCATCGCTCGCCATGCGCGAAATGGATCGAGGTTCGTGCCGGCATCGTCTGCGATGGCGTTCGCGGCGGCCAGCAGACGCGGCGCGAACCGTTCGCGAATCAGCCCGCCCTGTGCATGACGGCCGACCGATGCGTAGCCGTAACCCGTGACCGGCCGGCCATCGCGCACGACATCGGTGACGATCGCGACGACGCTCGTCGTCAGGCCGCCCGACGAAATCGCCGGATCGGCATAGCGGGAAACCGGGATCGCTTGCTCGCGGATGTCGAGGATGCGCATGGTCGGGGTTCCGGGAAAACGTTCGGCGTTCGCGGGCCATGCGCGCATTGCGGGCCGGCGCGACTGGCGGATCGCTGCATCATAGGCGCTTGCGCGATGTCGTGCAGGCGTGCCACTGTCGCGATGCGGCGAAGGGATCGGACTCGATCGGCATCATCCGGATCGCGCCGTGCCACGTCGAAGTGCGGACGAATGCCGCGTCATGCTCGACGCGTGTTGCGGCCTCGACGCCGGTCATCGCACCGCACCGGCACGGCCGCGAATTAGATGGACAACCGACGCGAAGCGCGTATGATGAATTTCGTCCGAGCCCGCGCCACCCCATTCGCCGCTCGCCCCGCCGTCTACCCTCTCACTGCGTCGCGCCGTTACCCGCACGCATTGCCGCCCTTTTCACCCCACCCGTCACGCCGCGCCGCGGCGATACCGGTCGGATGCGTTCGTCCACGCGATTTATCGCGACCGAACCCAGGAGTTCATCATGAGCATGCATCTCTATCGTGGCTTCGAAATCTATCCGCTGATCTACCCGCACGTTCCGTCACTGAACGGTAATCCGCACAACTACGAAGGTGGCTTCGACGCGGCCGTGAAGATCTGCCTGCGCGGCACCGCAGACACGCTGACCCGCAGCGAAACATTCCGGCTGCTCGAGCACGCACCGTTCGAATCGGCGGGCGAAGCGCGCCGCGCGTCCGTTCGCTACGCGGAGGAGATCATCGACGGCAATCGCGGCGAGCAGCCGCTCTTCGCCGATTCCCATTGACGCTTCCTGCCGCGACAGCGCTGCGGCACTCTGATTCGGATGGCGAAATGATCATCGATGAACTCCTCCGCCTGATCGAACGGCGCGAGATTTCCAGGACCGACGCGGTCCCGAACGACGGCCTCGCCGGTTCTGCGTTGCGTCACCAACCCGAGTTGCAGATGTTCGCTGCCGTACGCGCATTGTCGATCAGCGCCGGATACTCCGAATTCGAATCCGACGAGATCGCGAGTGCCGTCATGACCCGACTCGGCTAGTTTTCCTCCACGCATGTCTTGAAACAGGACCTACATGACGACGATCATCCTCAAGCCCGACGAACCTGTCGACGTCGCGCTCCGGCGCTTCCGTCGAAACATCGAGAAGACGGGCCTGATCCGCGAGTTGCGCGGTCGGACCAGCTATGAAAAGCCGACCACCGAGCGCAAGCGCAAGAAAGCCAGCGCCGTCGCGAGACAGCGCCTGCGCGCGAAACGCATGCTGCCGCCTCGCAAGCTCTACTAGGAGAACGCCGTGTACCAGCCGACCGTCGAGGATCCTCCATTCTTCCCGTTGACGAAATGCGAGGTCGATTTCGATCGACAGAACGATGCGATCACGCTTCTGCCGAGCTTCTACGCGTTCGGCTGCGAGTACACCAGTCGCGGCCTCCTGATCGGCCGAGACGATGCATTCAGATTGATTGCCGCGATCGAAAAGGCGTTGAGCATCGAGCATTGAACGCCGCCTCGACGACGTCGAATCGCGTTGTGCTGGTCGGTGCGGCGCATGCGAGCGGCCTGACCGACTCAGGACTGGCCGCGCTTCTTTCTCATCGTCGAACCTGCGGGTTCGATCCACAGGCTCCCGTCACCACCGCTCTCGCAAGCGACAGGCAGTCGGCGCGATCGATGGGTTCGACGGGATAGCGGAACCGGCCGAGCGTGCGATCACGCTCGGCGAGTTGTTTCCGAACCGGAATGCGTTTCAACGCATCGATTCAGCCGGCGCTCGTACGCGAGTCGAATCGACGGGCCCGCTCAAGCAAACACGAAGTACTTGCGTACCGTCTCCACCACTTCCCACGTCCCTTTCATACCAGGTTCGATGACGAACACGTCGCCGGCCTTCAGGTGCACCGGCTCCTCGCCTTCCGGCGTGATGATGCAATAGCCGTCGAGGAAGTGGCAGTACTCCCATTTCTCGTAGTTCACCTCGAACTTGCCCGGCGTGCAGATCCAGGTGCCCATGATCTTGCTGCCATCCTTCGAGAGGTACGCGTTGAGGTTCACGGTGTGCGGATCGCCGCCGATGCGCTTCCACTTGGTCGCGTCGACGACCGGGGTCGGGCAGGTTTTGCGCAGAACGGTGATGAAATCGGACATGTCGGCTCCAGACTAACGATCGGGGAAGAGGTCTGTCACGTTAGTTCGAAAGCTTCACCGGGGCTTGTATGCGTCCGACACCGACTCGTCAATTTTCGACACGGGCTTGCGTGCGGCGCGCGTCGTGTTCCGGTCGGCCTTGCGTTGACGGACTGATTCGGGCCGATCCTTGACACCCGCTCCCGGCGATCCGTCGGCCAACCACCGAGCGCGTGCCGTGCTTCGACGCAGGCGGCCAAAAACGGCTCGCTTGCAACATCTGCACCAAACCCTGTAGAATTACGCGTTCTGCGGGCGTCGTATAATGGCCATTACCTCAGCTTCCCAAGCTGATGACGTGGGTTCGATTCCCATCGCCCGCTCCACCTTCGGCTGCTCGCAGCCTGCGCAAGAGCCGCCTCGTCGAAGGCGGCTTTTTTGTACCATCTGCCGGTTCATCCGGTAGCGCCGCTGCGCATGACGGGCCCGCGCCCGAACCAAGCCTTTCTCTGTCACCGATGATGCACGACGATCCGAACGAAGCCGGCCTGCCGCCGGACGACGCCGCCCTTCCCGACGAAGCCGCCGACGGCGCCGATGAAGTCAACCCGCTGCACCGCCGCCGCATCCGCAGCTTCGTGACGCGCGCCGGCCGCGTGTCGACCGGCCAGCGCCGCGCGCTCGACGATCTCGGCCCGCGCTTCGTCGTCCCGTACGCGGCGGAAATCCCGGATTGGGACGCCGTATTCGGCCGCCGCGCGCCACGCATCCTGGAGATCGGTTTCGGGATGGGCGCATCGACCGCGGAAATCGCCGCGCACCGCCCGGGCGACGACTTCCTCGGCGTCGAGGTGCACGAGCCGGGGGTCGGCGCGCTGTTGAAGCTGATCGGCGAGCAGGACCTGCCGAACATCCGCATCATCCAGCACGACGCGGTCGAGGTGCTCGAGCACATGCTCGCGCCGGAAAGCCTCGACGGCGTACACATTTTCTTCCCGGATCCGTGGCACAAGGCGCGCCACCACAAGCGCCGGCTGATCCAGCCGCCGCTCGTCGCGCATCTCGCGTCGCGCCTGAAGCCCGGTGCATACCTGCACTGCGCGACCGACTGGCAAAACTACGCGGAACAGATGCTGGAAGTGCTCGGCGCCGAACCGACGCTCGAAAACACGGCCGCCGACTACGCGCCGCGCCCCGATTACCGCCCCGTCACGAAGTTCGAACGGCGCGGGCTGCGGCTCGGTCACGGCGTGTGGGATCTGGTGTTCCGCAAACGCGCCAGCTGAACACGGCGCGCAACGCACGCGACTCGCCGCGCAATGACGAACGGCCCGACCGGCATCTGCTGCCGACCGGGCCGTTTTCTATTGGATGCGCCCTCGCCCCCGCACCGGCATCACGCCCAGTTCAGCCACCCGCTGTAACCCACCAGCAGCACGAACAGGCCGAACGCGATCCGGTACCACGCGAACACGGTGAAGTCGTGCGTCGCGACGAAACGCAGCAGCCAGCGCACGCACACGAACGCGCTGACGAACGCGGCCACGAGCCCGAGCGCGAACAGGCCGAGCGAATCGACCGTGAACGCCTGCCAGTCCTTGACGGTTTCATAGAGCGTCGCGCCGAAGATGATCGGAATCGCGAGGAAGAACGAGAATTCGGTCGCGACGCGCCGGTCGAGGCCGAACAGCATCCCGCCGATAATCGTCGAGCCCGAGCGCGACATGCCCGGCACCAGCGCGAAACATTGCGCGATGCCGACTTTCAGCGCGTCGAGTGGCGTGAGCGCATCGACCGACTGCACGCGCGGCGGCTCGCCGCGTTCGCGCTGCCGCGCCTCGGCCCACAGGATGATCGCGCCGCCGACGACGAGCGCGAACGCGACCGGCACCGGCGAGAACAGCACGGCCTTGATCTTCTTCTCGAACAGCAGGCCAAGCGCGATCGCGGGAATCGTCGCGATCACGACGTTCAGCGTGAAGCGTTGGGCGTCAGGCCGGCTCGGCAGCCCGGTCACGACGGACACGATCCGCTGCCGATATTCCCAGCAGACCGCAAGGATCGCGCCGAACTGGATCACGACGTCGAAGGTCTTCGCGTGCGCATCGTTGAAATTCAGGAAGCTGCCCGCGACGATCAGGTGGCCGGTGCTCGACACCGGGAGGAATTCCGTCAGCCCCTCGACGACGCCGAGGATCAATGCCTTGCAGATCAGGATCCAGTCCATCCGTGGCCCAACTCCGAAGTAGTCGAAAGAAAGGCCGCGTCACCGCCGCGGCCCGCCCGGCCGCGCGCGATGCGCCGTCACTTTTCGACGATCGCCACGCGTATGCCGTTTGTAAGAATCGTAATTGTACCGGGTTCGTAGTTCACGCCGGCAAATTGCAGCTGCTCGGGCTTGAACGTGTAGATCGGGTAGTTGGTCAACACCTGCGTGGCGAGCAGGCCGGCGGCCGCGCCGACCTGTTGCGCATACGTCTGCGCGTTGCCGTCGAGCACGAGGCTGTCGACGGCCGGCGCTTTCAGCACGACCGACCGGCTCGGCGCATCGTAGGCCAGCTGGCCCGACACGGTGAACTTGCCGCTCACCGGTTCGCGCAGGAACGGACTCGCGAAATGCGCGTCGAGCTGCACGGCGACGCGGTTCTGGTCGGGCAGCAGGTTGACGGCCGGATTGGCGAGCGACACGTCGACGACCTGCGCGACCGTCTTCTGGTACGGAAACTTGCGCGCGACGGCTTTCTGCACGTCGCCGCGCGAGAACGTGTAGTGATCGGGGATGAACGGGAACGTCGACGCGCAGGCGGCGAGCGATACCGACACGCCGATGGCGCCGGCGCAGGCGGCGAGGAAGCGGCGCCGGCCGGGCGTGCAAGATGCGGTCATGCTGGACAATCTCCTGTATCGGGCGAGGCGGCCGCCGGGTTACCGGCTCGGCCGCAAGCGGTGCCGGGGACCGGAGTTAGTGCTTCGGCGCATGTCGCCGGTTCCATGCGCATGCCGGTGGACGGCCGCGCGGGCAATGCGTCAGCGAGCCGCGCCGGCGCCAGGCGACGGCTGCGTCGCGACCTCGAGGCGCGTCAGCCACGCGAGCGCGTCGTCGCGCGACGCACCGCACATCTCGGCGGACGGCTGCAGCCCCGAGCAGCACGTGGGACGCTCCGGCCGGCCGAAGATCCGGCAGCGCAGGTCGTCGCCGAGTTGCACGCAGCGCACGCCGGCCGGCTTGCCGTCGGGCATCCCCGGAATCGGCGAGGAAATCGACGGTGCGATGCAGCACGCGCCGCACGCCTCGCGGCAGGCATGCGGCGGCGGGACATCGGCGGGCGCCGGACGGACAGGCATTTCGACGGACACTCTGCTCTCTCACGAACAACGAAAAACGGTGCGGCAACCGGACGCAGCGTGCGGCAGCCCACTGCGCATTGTGCCACCGTCGGCTGCGACGTTATTACACAATGCAGCCGGAATGCGCGTTTATATACTCGAAAGCATCTAAAAAGCGCGAGACCATCATGAGTTCCGGTTCTGCCGACACCCTGTTCCGTCCCGATTTGCTCGCGAAGTACGGCGCGAACGGGCCGCGCTATACGTCCTACCCCACCGCGCTGCAGTTCCGCGACGATTTCGACCCGGCCGATTATGTGCGCGCCGCAGGCGATCCCGGCGCATCGTCGAGCGACCTGTCGCTGTACTTCCACATCCCGTTCTGCAACACGGCCTGCTTCTATTGCGGCTGCAACAAGATCGCGACCAACAACCGCCGCCGCGCGCGCCCGTATCTCGAGCAACTGAAGCGCGAGCTGGCGCTGCAGGCCGCGCTGTTCGATCCCGCGCGCCCGGTCACGCAACTGCACTGGGGCGGCGGCACGCCGACCTTCCTGTCCGACGACGAAACGGCCGAGCTGATGGTGGCCACCCGCGAACACTTCGCGCTCGCGCCGGACGCCGACGCGGAGTTCTCGATCGAGATCGACCCGCGCACGGTCACGCCCGCGACGCTCGTGCACCTGCGCAACATCGGGTTCAACCGGCTGAGCCTCGGCGTGCAGGATTTCGATCCGGTCGTGCAGCAGGCGATCAACCGGATCCAGCCGCTCGCGATGACGGCCGACCTGCTGTCGGCCGCGCGCACGACGGGCTTCCATTCGGTGAGCGTCGACCTGATCTACGGACTGCCGCACCAGACGGTCGCCGTATTCGCGCGCACGCTCGAGACGATCATCGAACTCGCGCCCGACCGCCTCTCGGTATTCGGCTACGCGCACATGCCGCACCTGTTCAAGATGCAGCGGCAGATCGACGACGCGACGCTGCCGCCGCCCGCGACGCGCGTCGCGCTGCTCGGCCTCGCGATCGACATGCTGACGCAGGCCGGCTACGTGTACATCGGGATGGATCACTTCGCGCGGCCGACCGACGAACTCGTGCGCGCGCAGCGCAACGGCACGCTGCAGCGCAATTTCCAGGGCTACAGCACACGCGCGGATACGGACCTGATCGGCTTCGGCGTGTCGTCGATCGGCAAGGTCGGCGACGTCTATGCGCAGAACGCGAAGGACCTGCCGGCGTATGGCGCCGCGCTCGACGCGGGCCGGCTGCCGATCGCGCGCGGCGTGCGGCTCACGCCCGACGACCGGCTGCGCCGGGACGTGATCACCCAGCTGATGTGCAACCTCGAACTGCCGTTCTCGCATATCGAGGCAGCGCACGGGATCCGCTTCGCCGATCACTTCGCACGCGAGCTCGACGCGCTGCGCGCGTTCGAGCAGGACGGCCTGCTGACCATCGCCGGCGACCGCCTGACGATCCACCCCGCCGGCCGGATGGTCGTGCGCAACATCGCAATGGCGTTCGACGCCTATCTCGGCCAGACGCCGCGGCAACGCTACTCGCGCACCGTCTGACGCCGCACGGCCGCATGCGGGCGGCCGGTTTGATAAAGTAACGGGCTCAACGCCCCTGCAAGAATCCGCACGATGCGCACCACCAAAGCAACCAACGCGGTCGAACGCCTGAAGACCCGTTCCGGCAACCCGCAATTCGCGGCCGTCGCGATGGCGGGCGGCCTGTTCTATCTGGTCGACCGCTCGGGCGGCACTGCCGAGAAGCGCAGCGAGCCGCTGCCGCTCGACGAATTCGTCAGGTTCGTCGACGAATTCGGCCCCAAAAAGCCGCGCAAGGCGAGCAAGCTCGACCTCGCATTCGAGGCGCAGATCAAGAAGAGCAAGGGGTAAAGGTCTGTTGCAGGCCGCCTGAAGGCTTCGCCGCCGCCCCGTTTGGTACAATCACGAAGTTTCTCTACCCCCGCTGATGGCCGACCTGGCTGCGTGACCACACCATGAATATCGAAAACGCGCGTTTCAACATGATCGAACAACAGATCCGGCCGTGGGACGTGCTGGATCTGGACGTCCTGGGCCTGCTGGCGATCGTCAAGCGTGAAAACTACGTGTTGCCCGAACACCGCGATCTCGCGTTCGCCGACCTCGAGCTGCCGCTGCCCGGCGGCACCAGCAAGATGCTGTTCCCGCGCGTCGAAGCGCGCGTGCTGCAGGAACTGGCGGTCAAGAAGCACGAGAACGTGCTCGTGATCGGCGCGGGTTCGGGCTACCTGGCCGCGCTGTTCGCGCATCGCGCACAGCATGTGACGGCTGTCGATATCGATCCGACCATCGCAAAGTTCGCGGCGGACAACCTGCGCAACGACGGCGTGACGAACGCGGAAGTCGTGCTCGGCGACGGCTCGCTCGGCTGGCCCGCCAAGGCACCGTACGACGTGATCTGCGTCGCAGGCGGCCTGCCGGTCGTGCCGCAGCAGATGCTCGAACAGCTGAAGATCGGCGGCCGCCTGTCGGCGTTCGTCGGCGGCCGTCCGGTGATGAAGGCGCAGATCATCACGCGCATCGACGACAAGCAGTACCGAGTCGCCGACGTGTTCGAAACCTACGTCAATCACCTCGTCAACGCGATGGAGCCGTCGCGCTTCAAGTTCTGAGCGGCGGAGCTTCCATGCAGATCCTGACACCCGCGATGCTCGCGGAATGGCTTCGCGATCCGGCGCGCCCCGCGCCGGTCGTGCTCGACGTGCGCGAACCGTGGGAAATCTCGACCGCGCAGATCGCCGGCAGCGTGTCGATCCCGATGCAGCAGATCCCCGCGCGCAGCGAGGAGCTCGACGACGAAGCGGAAATCGTCTGCGTGTGCCATCACGGGATGCGCAGCGCGCAGGTCGCGATGTTCCTCGAATCGCGCGGCTTCACGAAGCTGTATAACCTGCAAGGCGGGATCGACGCGTGGTCGCGCGACGTCGATCCGTCCGTGCCGCGTTACTGAGTTACCGAGCTTCCCGGCGGCGCATCGCGCGCCGCCACGGCGACCGGCACGTTGCAGCCGATCGCTCCGATCCGCCGAACGGGCGCGCATGGCGCGCCCGTTTGCGTATCTGCGCCTCCCTCCTCCTCCGGTTGCTTCAGCGCGTCGGCCGCCCGCGTCCGTTCGATGACGAACGGTGGGCACCCGAGCATGGCAGCCCGTCGAGCGGATCGTCTCGCCCTTCCCGTCGTACTTCACGATCATGCCGTGCTCGGCGACGGCGACACCACGCGGCTGGATGCATGCGCATCGATCACGTTCCGCACACCCCTCGACACGTGACGCACGCGCTCGCACAGGGCGCACGCCGTGCACCATTTGCGCCCGCGCGACTGCACCGCAACGGATCGCGCATGCTGCACGACGCGTCACGCGCACCACGCCGACGCCCCGCGCCACCCCGCACAGGCACGCCCGGCGTGCATCGGTGCGACTGGCACATGCCTTGCGTTAGTCCGATGCCGGCGCCGACACGGCGCACGCCTATCCAACACGTCAAGGGGAACTCGATGAAACGTCGCAGTCTGCTGAAGTTCGGTTCGATGGCCGGTGCACTCGCGCTGGCGGGCAAGAGCCCGTTCGCGCACGCGGCCGATGCGGGCACGGGTCCGATCAAGGTCGGCATCCTGCATTCGCTGTCGGGCACGATGGCAATCTCCGAAACGTCGCTGAAGGACACGGCGCTGATGACGATCGCCGACATCAACAAGAGCGGCGGCGTGATGGGGCGCAAGCTCGAGCCCGTGGTCGTCGATCCCGCATCGAACTGGCCGCTGTTCGCGGAGAAGGCGCGCCAGCTGCTCACGCAGGACAAGGTCGCGTGCGTGTTCGGCTGCTGGACGTCGGTGTCGCGCAAGTCGGTGCTGCCGGTGTTCGAGGAACTGAACGGCCTGCTCTACTACCCGGTGCAATATGAAGGCGAGGAAATGTCGCGCAACGTGTTCTACACGGGCGCCGCGCCGAACCAGCAGGCGATCCCCGCCGTCGAGTACCTGATGAGCGCGGAAGGCGGCGGCGCGAAGCGCTTCTTCCTGCTCGGCACCGACTACGTGTATCCGCGCACGACCAACAAGATCCTGCGTGCGTTCCTGAAATCGAAGGGCGTGAAAGACGCCGACATTCAGGAGGTCTACACACCGTTCGGCCACAGCGATTACCAGACGATCGTCGCGAACATCAAGAACTTCGCGCAGGGCGGCAAGACGACCGTGATCTCGACGATCAACGGCGATTCGAACGTGCCGTTCTACAAGGAGCTCGGCAACCAGGGGATCAAGGCGACCGACGTGCCGGTGGTCGCCTTCTCGGTCGGCGAGGAAGAGCTGCGCGGGATCGACACGAAGCCGCTCGTCGGCCATCTCGCCGCCTGGAATTACTTCATGTCGGTGAAGAACCCGACGAATACGAAGTTCAAGGACCAGTTCGCCGCGTGGGTGAAGGCGAACAACCTGCCGGGCGGCGCGAAGCGCGTGACCAACGATCCGATGGAAGCGACCTACGTCGGCATCCACATGTGGAAGCAGGCGGTCGAGAAGGCGAAGAGCACCGACGTCGACAAGGTGCGCGTCGCGATGATCGGACAGACGGTTGCCGCGCCGTCGGGCTTCACGCTCTCGATGGACGGCAACCATCACCTGCACAAGCCGGTGATGATCGGCGAGATTCGCGGCGACGGGCAATTCAACGTCGTGTGGAAGACGAAGACGGCCGTGCGCGCGCAGCCGTGGAGCCCGTTCATCGCGGGCAACCAGGGCAAGCCGGACATCGTCAGCTCGATCCCGGCATTCTTGCGCCGGCAGCGCGCGGCGCTCGCCTGATGCGATGTGGAGCGCTGCGCACCGGCGTGGCGCTCCGTTCGCACGCCGGTGCACGCACGCCGCCGCGATTGCGGTAACGCGCCGCACGCACTCGCTTTCCCATGCCCGACAGGATTTCCCGATGCCTACACGCTTTCGCCGGGCCGCCGTCGCGGTCGTCGCCTGTGCCGCGCTGGCGGGCGCGCTGCCGCGCGCCGCGTTCGCCCTGACGGCCGCCGATACCGCCGCGCTCGCCGGCGACGACTTCGACGCGAAGACGACCGCGATCGACCATCTCGCCGCCGATGCCGATCCGCGCGCCGTCGCGTTGCTCAATGCGTTGTCGACCGGCGACGCGCTCGCGACCGGCGACGGACGCCTGCTGATCCAGACTGGCGACACCGCGCACGACGCGCTCACGCAGGCCGCGACGCCGGCCGGCGACGCGCAGCCCGTGATGCTGAACAACCTGCTGCGCACGAAGATCGCCGGCGCGCTGTCGGGTCTCGCCCTCGCGTCGCCCGACGTCGCCGCGCGCCGCGACGCGATCGATGCGCTGCTGAAGTCGCCCGACCCGGCACTCAAGCCGATGATCGATCGTGCCCGCGCGAAGGAAACCGATCCGGCATTGAAGCGCCGCCTCGACGCGCTATGGGCGATCGCCGCGCTGCACGATGCCGATCCGGTGAAGCGTCTCGAAGCCGTGCAGGTGGTGGCCGCGCGCCGCGACCTCGACATGATCGAACAGTTGCGTCCGCTCGTCGCGAACAACGCGGACGGCAGTTTCGCCGAGCCCGACGCGCGCGTGCGCGAAGCCGCGCAGCAAGGGCTCGACGCATTGCACGCGCTGCAGCGCCGCAGCGAGATCGCCGGCACCGTGTTCGCGGGCCTGTCGCTCGGCAGCGTGCTGCTGCTCGCGGCGCTCGGCCTCGCGATCACATACGGGCTGATCGGCGTGATCAACATGGCGCACGGCGAATTCCTGATGATCGGTGCGTACGCAACCTATGTCGTGCAGACGCTGATCCAGCGCTATGCGCCGGCGGCATTCGACTGGTATCCGCTCGTCGCGGTGCCGGTATCGTTCGCGGCCGCCGCGCTGGTCGGCATCGTGCTGGAGCGGCTCGTGCTGCGGTACCTGTACGGCCGCCCGCTCGAGACGCTGCTCGCGACCTTCGGCGTGAGCCTGATCCTGATCCAGGCGACGCGCATGCTGTTCGGCGCGCAGAACGTGCAGGTCGTGAACCCGTCGTGGATGAGCGGCGGCGTGACCGTGATGCAGAACCTGATCCTGCCGTACAACCGGCTCGCGATCCTGGCGTTCGCGCTCGCGGTCGTATGCATCGCCTGGGGTGTGCTGACGAAGACGCGGCTCGGCCTGTTCGTGCGCGCGGTCACGCAGAACCGCCGGATGGCCGCGTGCGTCGGCGTGAAGACCGCGCGCGTCGACGCGTATGCGTTCGCGTTCGGCGCGGGCATCGCGGGCCTCGGCGGCTGCGCGCTGTCGCAGATCGGCAACGTGGGCCCGGACCTCGGGCAAAACTACATCATCGATTCGTTCATGGCGGTCGTGCTCGGCGGCGTCGGCCAGATCGCCGGCACCGTGCTCGGCGGCTTCGGTCTCGGCCTCGTCAGCAAGGCGATCGAGCCGTTCTGGGGCGCCGTGCTCGCGAAGATCGCGGTGCTCGTGATGATCGTGCTGTTCATCCAGAAACGTCCGCAGGGCATGTTCGCCCCGAAGGGACGCAGCGCGGAGGCCTGACATGACTTTAATCACCGATTCGCTGTCGAACCCGATCGCCGACTCGCCGAAGCCCGCTGCCGCCGCGCGTGCGGAGGAGGGTTTCGCGCTCGGCCTGCCGCCCCGCCCCGCGCTGCTGTCGCGCCGCGCGTGGCTCGCGCTCGTCGTACTGTGCATCGCGATCGGCATCGGCGTGCCGCTCGCCGCGCTGGTCGCGCCCGAGTCGAGCGCGTTCCATTTGTCCGCGTATGCGATGACGCTCGCCGGCAAGCTGATGTGCTACGCGATCGCCGCGCTCGCGCTCGATCTCGTGTGGGGTTACTGCGGAATCCTGAGCCTCGGCCACGGCCTCTTCTTCGCGCTCGGCGGCTATGCGATCGGCATGTACCTGATGCGCGAGATCGGCCGCGACGGCAAGTACGGCAGCGACCTGCCCGACTTCATGGTGTTCCTCGACTGGCATCAGCTGCCCTGGTACTGGAGCGGCACGCAGCACCTCGCCTGGGCGCTCGCGCTGGTCGTGCTCGCGCCGGCCGTGCTCGCATGGGTGTTCGGCTTCTTCACGTTCCGCTCGCGCGTGAAGGGCGTGTACCTGTCGATCATCACGCAGGCGCTGACGTTCGCCGCGATGCTGCTGTTCTTTCGCAACGAGACGGGCTTCGGCGGCAACAACGGCTTCACGGACTTCAAGCGCATCGCCGGGTTTCCGATCACGTCGCCCGGTACGCGCACGGTGCTGTTGCTGCTGACCTTCGCGACGCTCGTGCTCGCGTTCATCGCCGCGCGCGCGATCGTCACCAGCAAGCTCGGGCGCGTGGTCACCGCGGTGCGCGACGGCGAGACGAGGCTGATGTTCCTCGGCTACAGCCCGCTCGCGTACAAGCTGTTCGTATGGACGCTGTCGGCGGTGCTGTGTGGAATCGCGGGCGCGTTGTACGTACCTCAGGTCGGCATCATCAACCCCGGCGAGATGTCGCCCGGCAACTCGATCGAAATGGCGATCTGGGTCGCGGTGGGCGGGCGCGGCACGCTGATCGGTCCGATCGTCGGCGCGTTCGCCGTGAACGGCGCGAAGAGCCTCTTTACCGCGTACTTCGCCGAATACTGGCTGTTCTTTCTCGGGCTGATCTTCGTGCTCGTGCCGCTCTTGCTGCCGCGCGGCATCATGGGCCTCGTCGACACGCTGCTCGCAAAGGGGAAACGCGCATGAACGGCACGGCCCTCTACCAGTTCACGCCACCGGCCGAGGACGAGCTGCTGACCGTCAGCGGCACCGCATCGATGGGCCGCGTGGTGCCGCCCGGCATCGACACGTCGCACGGCACGATCCTCTACCTCGAGGACATCGAGGTGAGCTTCGACGGCTTTCGCGCGCTGAACAAGCTGTCGCTCGCGATCGACGCGGGCGAGCTGCGCTGCGTGATCGGCCCGAACGGCGCGGGCAAGACGACGATGATGGACGTGATCACCGGCAAGACGCGGCCCGATGCGGGCAAGGTGTTTCTCGGCCAGACCATCGACCTCGCGCGGATGAACGAACCCGAGATCGCGCGAGCGGGGATCGGCCGCAAGTTCCAGAAGCCGACCGTGTTCGAACAGCATCCGGTGTGGGAAAACCTCGAATTGGCGATGCAGACCGACAAGGGCTGGCTCGCATCGCTGCGCGCGCGGCTCGACCGCGCCGCGCAGGCGAAGATCGAGGAGACGCTCGCGCTGATCGGCCTCGAAAGCGACGCATATCGCGCCGCCGGCGAGCTGTCGCACGGGCAGAAGCAGCGGCTCGAGATCGGCATGCTGCTGATGCAGCGCCCGGCTCTGCTGCTGCTCGACGAGCCGGCCGCCGGGATGACCGACCACGAGACGATGGAACTCGCGAAGCTGCTGAACACGCTGCGCGGCACCTGCTCGATGATGGTCGTCGAGCACGACATGGAGTTCGTCGCGGCGCTCGCGGGCGACACGGGCCGCGTGACGGTGATGGCCGAAGGCGCGGTGCTCGCGCAAGGCACGCTCGACCAGGTCAAGCGCGACGACGCGGTGATCGAGTCCTACCTCGGACGGTAATCCAATGCTGAAGATCGATGCACTGAACCAGTATTACGGGGGCAGCCATATCCTGCGCAACGTCACGCTGGCCGCCGACGACGGCAAGCTCACCGTGCTGCTCGGCCGCAACGGCGTCGGCAAGAGCACGCTGCTGCGCTGCCTGATGGGCGTCGTCGCCGCGAAGAGCGGCAGCGTGTCGTGGCGCGGCACGGCGCTCGGCGCACTGCCGCCGTATGCGCGCGTCGCGGCCGGCCTCGCGTACGTGCCGCAGGGCCGCGACATCTTTCCGCGCCTCACCGTCGAGGAGAACCTGCTCGTCGGCGCGGCGAGCCGCAAGGCCCCGTCGAAAGTGCCCGACCGTATCTACGACCTGTTCCCGGTGCTGAGGGACATGCGCGCACGGCGCGGCGGCGACCTGTCGGGCGGCCAGCAGCAGCAGCTCGCGATCGGCCGCGCGCTGATGAGCGAGCCGCAGCTGCTGATCCTCGACGAGCCGACCGAGGGCATCCAGCCGTCGATCATCCAGGACATCGGCCGCACGCTGCGCCAGCTCGTCGACGAATCGAAAATGACCGTGCTGCTCGTCGAGCAGTATTACGACTTCGCGCGCTCGATCGCGGACCATTACTGGGTGATGAGCCGCGGCGAGGTCATCGCGGGCGGCGAGGCGCGCGACATGGAAACCCACGGCGTGCGCGAGCTGATCGCGGTGTAGCGAGGAATACGGCACGCGATGACGTTGCCGCAAAGTGCCGGCGATCGACGCATGTCGGACGAACGTCGGCATCGCCGCCGCGCGGCCGCCCCTCCCCGTCGCCACGTTCGGCATCCCGAACACCCGAGCGTATTGTGTTGCGGTAGCATTCCCCGATCACCGCGCCCGTCTCCAGCTTCCCGCCGATGTCCGCCCTCGATTCCCACGCCCCGCTGTCCCGCCCCGCCGCCGCCAAGTCGTGGCGCGGCCGTCTCGAACTCGGTTTCGAACCTCACGGCGCGCGCACGACGCTCGTCCACCGGCTGCACGACGGCCCGCTGCGCGTCCAGCGGCCGCTGTATCCGGAAGGCGACGCGATCTGCCACGCGGTCATCGTTCACCCGCCGGGCGGCGTCGCGGGTGGCGACCGGCTCGACATCGACATCACGCTCGGCGACCGCACGCACGCGGTGCTGACGACACCCGGCGCGACCAAGTGGTACAAGTCGAACGGCCTTGATGCGACGCAGCGCATTGACATCACGGTCGGCGAGCACGCGAAGCTCGACTGGCTGCCGCAGAATAACCTGTTCTTCGACGCGGCCCACGCGGCGCTCGACTTCACGGTGACGCTCGGCGCCGGCGCGAGCGCGATCGGCTGGGACGCGACGCAGCTCGGCCGTCAGGCGGCCGGCGAAACGTGGTCGGCCGGCCGCATCGCGTCGGATTCGGCACTCGTCGATGCCGCCGGACGGCCGCTATGGACCGAGCGCGCGCTGCTCGACGCGCACGATCCGCTGCGCGGCGCGCTGCAGGGCCTCGGCGGCTTTCCCGTGTACGGCACGCTGTGGGCGGCCGGCGCCGCGTGCGATGCCGCGCTCGCCGAAGCGCTCGCCGCGCGGATGCCGTTCGACGACGCCTTGCGCGCGGGCGCGACCTGCGTGACGCCGGGCGTCGTGCTGGTGCGCGCGGTATCGACGTCGATGGAAGCGCTGCAGCGTCACTTCGCCGACTGCTGGCTTTACCTGCGGCCGCTCGTGCACGGCGTCGACGCACGGCCGCTGCGCCTCTGGCAGACCTGAGCGCGCGGCCCGGCACGCACCGTTTCGGCGCAGCCGCGCCGCCCGCCCTGCCCACGATTCATGCATCGCGCACCAGGATCGCGCATCGAGGCGCGTTCCATCGACATGGCACGCACCTTGCTGCTTACATAACGGCTACACGACGCACGAAAAACGGCGCGGTGCTACGATGACCCGCGCCCCGGCCGGAACCCCGCGCGCCGATAAAAATTACGTTTTCCTGAACGATTTCCTTCATGAAACTGACTCCCCGAGAAAAGGACAAGCTGCTGATCTTCACGGCGGCGCTGCTGGCCGAGCGCCGCCGCGCGCGCGGGCTGAAGCTCAATTATCCGGAAGCGGTCGCATTCATCACCGCCGCGCTGATGGAAGCCGCGCGAGACGGCAAGACCGTCGCCGAGGTGATGCACTACGGCACGACGCTGCTCACGCGCGACGACGTGATGGAAGGCGTGCCGGAGATGATTCCCGACATCCAGGTCGAGGCGACCTTCCCCGACGGCACCAAGCTCGTCACCGTCCACCACCCGATTCCGTGACCGAGGTAGCACGCATGATTCCCGGCGAAATCCTCACCGACGACGGCGAGCACGAACTGAACGCGGGCCGCGCGACGGTCTCGCTCGTCGTCGCGAACACCGGCGACCGCCCGGTGCAGGTCGGCTCGCATTACCACTTCTTCGAAGTCAACGACGCGCTGTCCTTCGACCGCGCCGCCGCGCGCGGCTTCCGGCTCAACATCGCGGCCGGCACGGCCGTGCGCTTCGAGCCGGGCCAGACGCGCACCGTCGAGCTCGTCGAGCTGGCCGGCGACCGCGCCGTCTACGGTTTTCAGGGCAAGGTGATGGGGCCGCTGTAAGCCGCGCCCCGCTCTTCAGGAACAGCACATGACACTACGCTTGAGCCGCCGCGCATACGCGGAAATGTTCGGGCCGACGACGGGCGACCGCGTGCGGCTCGCCGATACCGAACTGATGATCGAGATCGAACGCGACTTCACCACCTACGGCGAGGAAGTGAAATTCGGCGGCGGGAAGGTGATCCGCGACGGGATGGGCCAGTCGCAGCGGGTGGCCGCCGACGTGCCCGACACGATCATCACGAATGCGGTGATCCTCGATCACTGGGGCATCGTGAAGGCCGACATCGCGATCAAGCACGGCCGCATCGCCGCGATCGGCAAGGCGGGCAACCCCGACATTCAGCCGGGCGTGACGATCGCGATCGGCGCGGCGACCGAAGTGATCGCCGGCGAAGGGCTGATCGTGACGGCCGGCGGCATCGACACGCACATCCACTTCATCAGCCCGCAGCAGATCGACGAGGCGCTCGCCTCGGGCGTCACGACGATGCTCGGCGGCGGCACGGGGCCGGCCACCGGCACCAACGCGACGACCTGCACGCCGGGCCCGTGGCACATGGAGCGAATGCTGCAGGCCGCCGAAGGCTGGCCGATCAACCTCGGCTTCCTCGGCAAGGGCAACGCGAGCCTGCCGCTGCCGCTCGTCGAGCAGATCGCGGCCGGCGCGATCGGCCTGAAGCTGCATGAAGACTGGGGCACGACGCCCGCCGCGATCGACAACTGCCTGTCGGTCGCCGACGACACCGACACCCAGGTCGCAATTCACACGGACACGCTGAACGAAGGCGGCTTCGTCGAATCGACCGTCGCCGCGTTCAAGGGCCGCACGATCCACACGTACCACACCGAAGGCGCGGGCGGCGGCCACGCGCCCGACATCCTGAAGGTGTGCGGCGAGGCAAACGTGCTGCCGTCGTCGACCAACCCGACGCGCCCGTACACGATCAACACGCTCGACGAACATCTCGACATGCTGATGGTGTGCCACCACCTCGATCCGTCGATCGCCGAGGATCTCGCGTTCGCCGAATCGCGGATCCGCCGCGAGACGATCGCGGCCGAGGACATCCTGCACGATCTCGGCGCACTGTCGATGCTGTCGTCCGACTCGCAGGCGATGGGCCGCGTCGGGGAAGTGATCATCCGCACCTGGCAGACCGCGCACAAGATGAAGGTGCAGCGCGGCGCGCTGCCCGAAGACGGCGCGCGCAACGACAACTTCCGCGCGAAACGCTACGTCGCGAAGTACACGATCAACCCGGCGCTCACGCACGGCATCGCGCACGAAGTCGGTTCGATCGAGCCCGGCAAGTGGGCCGACCTCGTGCTGTGGGAGCCCGCGTTCTTCGGGATCAAGCCGTCGATGATCCTGAAGGGCGGGATGATCGCCATGGCGCAGATGGGCGATCCGAACGCGTCGATTCCGACGCCGCAGCCCGTCCACTACCGCGAGATGTTCGCCACGCGCGGCGGTGCGCTCGCGCGCACGTCGCTGACCTTCGTGTCGCAGATGGCCGCCGATGCGGGCATTGCCGAACGTTACGGGCTCGCGAAGCGCGTCGTGCCCGTGCGCAACTGTCGCAACGTGACGAAGGCCGACATGATCCACAACGCATGGCGCCCGTCGATCAGCGTCGATCCCGAAACCTACGACGTGATCGCCGACGGCCAGCTGCTCACCTGCGAGCCGGCGACGGTGCTGCCGATGGCGCAGCGCTATTTCCTGTTCTGATTTCCGGTTTTTCGTTCCATGCGCACCCTCGACAAACGCATTGCCCCGAACGTGAAGCTCGCCGCGTCGCTCGTCGCGCGCGCGCCGACGCTCACGCTCGCCTATGACGCCCGCTGCAAGAGCCGCCTCGCGGCGACGCTCGACACCGGCGAGGACGTCGCGGTCCTGCTGCCGCGCGGCACCGTGCTGCGCGACGGCGACGTGCTCGTCGCCGACGACGGCGCGCTCGTGCGCGTCGCCGCGGCGCCCGAGACCGTGCTGCGCGTGCGCGCGGCCGATCCGCTCACGCTGATGCGCGCCGCGTATCACCTCGGCAACCGTCACACGCCGGTCGAGATCGGCGACGGCTACCTGAAGCTCGAAGCCGATCCCGTGCTCGCGGACATGCTGCGCCGGCTCGGAACGCAGGTCGAAGAAACCAGCGCACCGTTCCAGCCGGAAGCCGGCGCATACGGCGGCGGCCACAAGCACGGACACGACGCGACGTTCGCCGAGGACTACGCACTCGCGCAGCAGGTATTCGGCGAACATCACGGCCACTCGCACTCGCACTCGCACTCGCACTCGCACGATCACGATCACGATCACGATCACGATCATCAGCATGGCCCGGGCTGCGCGCACGGCCACCACGGTCATGACCACCACTGAGCTCGTCGCGCTGCTGCATCTCGCGTCGCCCGCGCTGCCGATCGGCGCGTTCAGCTATTCGCAGGGACTCGAAGCCGCGCTCGACGCAAACCTGATCCGCGACGCCGACACCGCGCGCGACTGGATCGCGAGCGGGCTGACCGACGTGCTCGCGCACGGCGAGCTGCCGTTCCTCGCGCACCAGCTCGCGCGCTGGCACGCGCACGACGCCGATGCGCTCGCACGCGAGAACGCATGGTTCGTCGCGAGCCGCGAATCGTCGGAGCTGCGCCGCGAAACCGAGCAGATGGGCTGGTCGCTCGCGCAACTCTGCGCGTCGCTCGAATGGGGCGATGCCGCGCGCCGCGCGACGCTCGCGTCGATCTCGCCGATCGCGCTGCCGACGGCGTTCGCCTACGCGGCCGCCGCACACGATGCCGGCGCCGACGCGACGCTCGCCGCCTACGCATTCGGCTGGGTCGAGAACCAGACGTCGGCCGCGCTGAAAGCCGTGCCGCTCGGCCAGCTCGCCGGCCAGCGCATCATCGTCGCGCTGCGCGGCGCGATCGACGCGGCCGTGCGCCGCGCGCTCGCGACGCCGCCCGACGCCATCAACACGTTCGCGCCGCAGCTCGGCATCCTGTCCGCGCGGCACGAAACCCAGTATTCGCGGTTGTTCCGCTCCTGAATCCCACCCACGCCATGAACGCACCCGCTCTCTCCTCCGCCCGCCGCACCAAGAAACTGCCGCCGCTGCGCGTCGGCATCGGCGGCCCGGTCGGCTCCGGCAAGACCACGCTGCTCGAAATGCTGTGCAAGGCGATGCGCGAGCGCTACGACCTCGTCGCGATCACGAACGACATCTACACGAAAGAAGACCAGCGCCTGCTGACGGTCGCGGGCGCGCTGCCCGAGGAACGCATCATGGGCGTCGAGACGGGCGGCTGCCCGCATACGGCGATTCGCGAGGATGCGTCGATCAACCTCGAGGCCGTCGACCGGATGCTGTCGCGCTTTCCCGACGCCGACATCGTGTTCATCGAATCGGGTGGCGACAATCTCGCGGCGACGTTCAGCCCCGAGCTGTCGGACCTGACGATCTACGTTATCGACGTCGCGGGCGGCGAGAAGATTCCGCGCAAGGGCGGCCCCGGCATCACGAAGTCCGACCTGCTCGTGATCAACAAGACGGACCTTGCGCCGCTCGTCGGCGCGAACCTCGACGTGATGGCGTCGGACACGAAGAAGATGCGCGGCGAGCGGCCTTACGTGATGACGAACCTGAAGGCGCTCGACGGCGTCGCGGACGTCGTCGCGTTCATCGAGAAGAAGGGATTGTTGACGGTTTGAGCGACGCGACGGCTGCATGCCGCCACGTCTGCCCGGGGGAAACGGCCTTGCGCCGTTAGCTTAGTCGTCCGACGCGTCGGCTGCGCCGTGCATCGCACGCCCGCCCCGCTCCACCGGCGGCAGCAGCGCCGCGAGCACGTCGACCGAGCGCGCGGTCGCGCCGCGATGGCGCGACGCGAACGCGGCGCCCGCCGCGCCCATCGCGATGCGCCGTGCCTTGTCGGCGAACAGCGCGTCGAGCACGTGCGCGAGATCGAGCGGATCCGCGACCTGCATCGCCGCGCCGGCCGCGACCGCATCGGCGGTCGCCTGCGTGAAGTTGAACACGTGCGGGCCCATCAGCACCGGCACGCCGACCGCGCAGGCCTCGATCAGGTTCTGCCCGCCGAGCGGCAGCAGGCTGCCGCCGATGAACGCGACGTCGGCGGCCGCGTAGTACGCGCCGAGCTCACCCATCGAGTCGCCGAGCAGCACCGTCACGTCGGCCGGCAACGGTTCGGCGGCCGACCGGCCTGCCGCGAGCGCCGCCGCGTCGGCGGCCCACGCGGAACGTCGTACACACTTGAACCCGTTGCGCTCGACCAGCGCCTCGACTTCGGCGAAGCGCTGCGGATGACGCGGCACAAGAATGAGGAGCGCGCCGGGCGTCTTCATCGCGGCGAACGCCTGCAGCACCAGCGCCTCCTCGTTCTCGCGCGTGCTGGCGGCGACCCACACGGGCCGCGTGCCGATCGCGTCGCGCCATGCATGGCCACGCGCCGCCAGCTCAGGCGGCGTCGTCATGTCGAACTTCAGGTTGCCGAGCACCGTCACGTTGCGTGCGCCGAGCGACGTCAGCCGCTCCGCGTCGGCCGGGCTCTGCGCGAGCACGCGCGAGAAACCGCCGAACACGTCGCGCGTCGCCGCGCCGAACTTCGCCGCACGTCGATGCGAGCGCGCGGACATCCGCGCGTTGGTCAGCACGAGCGGCACGTCCGCGCGGCGGCACTCGTCGATCAGCGTCGGCCACACTTCGGTTTCCATCACGAGACCCAGCGTCGGCCGCCATGCGCGCAGGAAGCGCCGCACCGCGCCCGGCATGTCGTACGGCAGATAGCAGCGCAGCACGCGATCGCCGAAGATCTGCTCGCCGGTCGCGCGACCGCTCGGCGTCATGTGCGTGAGCAGAATGCGCGCGTCGGGACGCGCATGCATCAGCGCGTCGATCAGCGGCTGCGCGGCGCGCGTCTCGCCGACCGACACCGCATGCACCCAGATCAGCGGCGTGCGATCGTCCGGCGACCGGCCCGCGACGTGGCCGAAGCGCTCGCCGATATGCTCGCGATAGCCGCGCTCCTTGCGCGAACGCACATAGAGCCGGATGACCGCGATCGGCGCGACGAGCCACCACAGCGCGCGATAGATCGCCCTCAGCATGCGCGGGCTCCGAAACCGTGAAGGATGCGGTGCGCGCTCAAACCAGCGCCCTGCCCTGCAGGCGCTCGAGAATCCCGAGCGGCGCGCATTCGCGACGCACCATCGCGTCGACCGGCAGGAAGAAGGTCTGCTCGAGCATGAACTGGCCGGACATCACAGCGTGCGAAGTCTGATCCGAGAAACATATCCACACGCTACCCGGCGGAAACGGCATCGTCTGCTGCGGGCAGGTCTTCTGATAGTCGAGATCGGCCTTCATGCTGTCGTGCAGATTCAGCATCAGGTGGTCGTATGCGCTGCGCGGCGATTTCGTCACGTGCAGCAGGTTCAGCAGCCACGCGGAACCCGGGAACTGCGGCCGGATCTTCGGCAGGAAACGCTTCGCGACGTCCTCGAACGGCTCGCCGACGCGCCACACGCGCGGCTGGCCTGCCGGGTTGACGTTCGTGAACACGCGCAGGATCCGCTCGCCGTAGTTCGGCCGCGACGGGAACGCGTCGACGTGCAGCCGGCTGTCGTCCTTGCGCCACGACGTCTGGCGCGTCTCGACCTGCATCAGCCGCAGGCTCGTCGGCGCGACGCGCAGCTTGCCGCGGTATTCGGGAAAGAGGCCGTCGACGAGCGTGCCGGCCTGCTGCTGGAAGCGCGCGACCAGCGCGCGCACGGCCGACTGCGTGACGCTGTCGCCGAGCACGCCGGCGAGCGCACCGCCGTTCGGCGCGAGGCTGATGTTCTTGCGTTTCGGATCGGCGAGCGCCGGATCGAGCAGCGCTTCCTCGCCGCCTTCGATCGCGAAGCGCAGGTGCGGGAAATACAGCACCTTGCCTTCCTCGACCGCGGCGAGCAGCTGCTCGCGCGGCGCCGACAGGTTGTGTCCGCTCCAGTCGGCGGACGGGACTTCGATGATCTGGGATTCGCTCATGATCGGTTCGCGTGCGTGACGGGCAGGGCAGGCATGACGGGCATCACAGCAGACCGAAGCCCGCGAGCACCGCCTTCACCTGCGAGATCGACGGCGGCTGCCCCGCCGTGCCGAGGTTGACGACGTTCGGCGACCAGTAACCGCCGGTGCGCCAGGCCGTCGCGAAATTGTACAGTTCGACCGTCGGACGCTTCAGCGCGGCCGCGATGTGAACCAGACCTGTATCAACCCCGACCGTCGCGGCCGCGCCGTCGATCAGGCCGACGACGGCCGGCAGCGACAGTTTCGGCGGCACGATCGCCGCCGCGCCGAACTCCTTCGCGAGCCGCTCGCTGGTCGCGCGCTCCGCGTCGTTGCCCCACGGCAGCACGAGCGACGCGCCGCGCCGCACGAGCGCCTGGCCGAGCTCGATCCAGGCAGCGTCCGGCCACTGCTTGTCGGCGCGCGACGTCGCATGCACGAACACCACGTACGGCACCGGCAGGTTCAGGCCGAGCGCCGCGACCGCGAGCGCCGCCGCACGCGTATCGAGGCCGAAGTCGACCGGATCGGCCGGCGTCGGCGCCGGGTCGCCCAGCGCGGCCGCGACCAGTTGGCGCGAACGCTCGACCACGTGCGTGCGCGGCGCGATCGGCACGCGCTTGCGATAGAAGAAACGCACCGGCCATTCGTAGCCCGCGCCGTCGGTGCGGTTGCCGAGGCCCGCGAGCGGGCCGCGCGCCCAGCTCGCGACCCACGCCGTCTTGATGAGCCCCTGGCAGTCGATCACGAGGTCGTACTGCTCGGCCGCGAGACGCTTGCGGAACGCGCGGATCTCGCGCCACGTCGCACCCGAGAACGGCTTCTTGCGCCAGCGGCGCAGCGAGAACGGCAGCACGTCGCGCACGCCGTCGACGAGCCGCACGAGGTCGACGAAGCTTTCCTCGACGAGCCAGTCGATCTGCGCGTCGGGGTGGCGACGCCGGATATCGGCGATCACCGGCATGTTGTGCACGACGTCGCCCAGCGACGACACGCGCACGATCAGGATCTTTTGCACGCTGAAAAAACGCCGGCGGACGGCCGGCGACAGGCATAAAGACGCGATTTTATCGCGCCCGGGGGACCACACAGGCAAAAAGCGGCCGCACGCCGTCGGCGTGCGCCGCTTTTCGGGGATGGCGCGACGATCGTTCGACCATCGTCGCGCCGGCGGCGGCCCGCAGGCCGCCGGGGTTCAGAACGGCAGCTTGACGTCCGGCTTCGCGGCCGTCAGCACGCGGCGGAAGTCGTCCTGGATGCGCTTGAGCCCTTCCTCGGTCTCGGATTCGAATCGCATGACGACGACCGGCGTCGTGTTCGACGAACGCGCGAGACCGAAGCCGTCCGGGTATTCGACGCGCAGGCCGTCGATCGTCACGACCTCGTCCGCACCGTCGAATTTCGCTTCCTTCTGCAGCTTCTCGATCAGGCGGAAGTTCTCGCCTTCGTCGAGCCAGAGCTGCAGTTCGGGCGTGCTCATCGCGTCCGGCAGCGCATTCAGCAGCGCGCTCGGATCGGCCGCCTTCGCGAGGATCTCGAGCAGGCGCGCGCCCGTATAGAGACCGTCGTCGAAACCGTACCAGCGATCCTTGAAGAACACGTGGCCGCTCATCTCGCCCGCGAGCGGTGCGCCCGTCTCGCGCAGCTTCGCCTTCACGAGCGAATGGCCCGTCTTCCACATCAGCGGCTCGCCGCCCTTCGCCTTCACCCACTGCGCGAGATGGCGCGTGCACTTCACGTCGTAGATGATCTGCGCGCCCGGGTTGCGCGACAGCACTTCCTCCGCGAACAGCATCAGCTGGCGGTCCGGGAAGATGATCTGGCCGTCCTTCGTGACGACGCCCAGGCGGTCGCCGTCGCCGTCGAACGCGAAGCCGAGCTCGGCATCGGTGTCCTTCAGCGCCTGGATCACGTCCTGCAGGTTTTCCGGGTGCGCGGGATCGGGGTGGTGGTTCGGGAACGTGCCGTCGATGTCGGTGAAGCGCTCGACGAGTTCGCAGCCGAGCGCCTTGAACAGGCGCGTCGCGAGCGGGCCCGCGACGCCGTTGCCGGCGTCGACGACGAGCTTCAGCGGGCGCGCGAGCTTCACGTCGCCGACGATGCGCTCGATGTACTGGTCGGCGACGTCGAATGCCTCGTACGAGCCGCTGCCCGTCTCGTAGCGCTCGTCGACGATGCGGCGGTACAGCGCCTGGATCTGCTCGCCGTAGATCGCCGCGCCGCGCAGCACCATCTTGAAGCCGTTGTAGTCGGGCGGGTTGTGGCTGCCCGTGACGACGATGCACGAATCGACGCGACGCTCGCCGCCCTTCAGCGCAAGCGGCACGCTCGCCGCGAAATAGCCGACCGGCGTGGGCACCATGCCGACGTCGACGACGTCGACGCCCGCCGCGCGCAGGCCATCGGCGAGTGCGCCGACGAGCTCGGGCCCCGACAGGCGGCCGTCGCGCGCGACGACGACCGCGTCGCCGCCCTGTGCGCGCACTTCGCTGCCGAATGCCCGGCCGATCCCGCGCGCCGTGTCGGCGTCGAGCGTCTTGCCGACCACACCGCGAATGTCATATGCCTTGAAGATGGATTGGGAGATCATCGATTCTCTCTCGGTTGCGTGCATGGAAAATAATCTGGCCGCCTTTCGCGCATGCCCGGCATCATACATGCGGGCCCGGCGCTGCAAGGAACGGGACGGCTGGAGCGGCCCCGATCCAACTTATAATCGCGGGTTTTGATGACGCGGATTCCGTCCATTTTAATGCCTAGCCGTTCCGCCGCCGCCACCCTGCCGCCTCCGGGCGCCCTGCCGGCCGCCTCGCGCGCGTGCGGCTGCCCCGCATGCTGAAGCGATTCGGCAACCCGGACGTCGCGAAGGCCGTCGCGAACCTCGTCTGGCTGGGGCTCGAACGGCTCACGCAGATCGGCGTCGCGATCGCGATCAGCGGTCTTCTGGCCCGTTATTTCGGGCCGGACGTGTTCGGCAAATGGCAGTATGCGAATACGCTTCTCCTCGTACTGGCACCGCTCACCTGGGTGTGCGGCGCCGAAATCCTGGTTCCGACCATCGTCCAGCGCCCGCCCGCACAACTCGGCGCGGTGCTCGGCAGCGCCTTTGCGCTGCGCATCGGCGTGTCCGCCGCCGCGCTCGTCGCGACCTGGGTCGCGATCGGCGCCGGCGCGTTCGATCCGCTCGTCGGCGCGATGCTCGCGGGCCTCGCAGTCACGATGGTGTTCCGCGAGCCGTTCGTCGGCGTGATCAACGCGTGGCTGCAGAGCATGACCTACAGCAAGCCGCAGCTCGTGACCAGCATGGTCACCGCGCTGGCGAAGGCGATGTGCGTCTGGCTGCTGGTCCGCGCGGCCGCCGGCCCTGCCCGCTTCGCGTGGCTGTGGGCGCTGGAGGCCGCCGCGATCGGCTTCGCGCTGCTGCTCTACTACCGCCATCGTAACGGCGGCACGCTCGGCTGGACGTTCGACAAACCGCTGTTCGGGCACTTCGCCACCGCAGGCACCGTGTTCTGGCTCGGCCTGATCTGCATGTATCTGTTCCTGAAGCTCGACCGCCTGATGCTCGAGCGTCACGTGTCGTTCGCCGACCTCGGCCGCTATTCGGCGGCCCAGCAGCTCAACGAGAACTGGATCACGCTCGCACTGATGCTCGCGCAGACCATCGCGCCCGCGTTCGTGTACCGCGTGCAGGACGTCGCGCGGCTGCGCCGCAACATCGTCCGGCTGATCGCGATGACCGCCGGCCTGATGACGGCCGGCGCGCTGGTGCTGGACGCGGCCGCGCCGCTCATCGTCGGCAAGGTGTTCGGCCGCGGCTACGAGGCGTCGGTCGACATCTTCCGCTGGGCCGTCTGGCTGTCCGTGCCGGCCGGCATCGAGGCGATAGGCAATCTTATCGTTCTCAAATATCAAGCAAAATTCGTGTTGCTGGCGAAATGGGTGCTCGCGCTCGCGATCGCCGCGCTCGTCAACGTGTTCGCCATCCCCCGGCTCGGCCTGTACGGCGCGCTCGTCGGGCTGGCGGCCGGCTATGTTGCCGCCGCCGCCGTTAATTTTTATTACATTCGTTTCAAGCTGCGCCCATGACGTCTCCCGATTGCCCGCCCCCGCTCGACGACGTGGCCGTGCTGATGCCGGCCTACAACGGCCACGACGACGTCGTGCGCACCCTCGCGTCGTTTCGTGAGGACGCGCCGGTGCACGTGCTGATCGTCGACGACGGCAGCACGCCGCCGATCGCGGCGCCCGACCTGCCCGGCCTCGCGGTCGAGGTGCTGCGCATGCCGCAAAACGGCGGCATCGAGCGCGCGCTCGAGGCCGGCATCGACGCGCTCGCGGCGCGCGGCTTCCGCTATGCGGCCCGCATCGACGCCGGCGACCTCGCCGCGCCGCAGCGCCTCGCGAAAGAGCGCGCGTATCTCGACGCCCACCCGCGCGTGGCCTGCGTCGGCATGTGGACCCAGGTCGTGTCGCGCGCCGGCGAGCCGCGCTTCATGCTGACGCCGCCCGCCGATCCGCGCACACTGCGCCGCACGCGCTTCCTGCGCTCGCCGCTCGTGCATCCGTCGGTCATGTTGCGCATCGACGCGGTGCGCGAAGTCGGCAACTATCGGGCGAAGTACCGCGCGGCCGAAGATCTCGATCTTTTTTTACGGTTAATGCAACGCTACGATTGCGCGAACCTGCCCGAGCTCGGCCTCTACTACGAGCTCAACGAGGGCGGGATCAGCGCGACCAAGCGCCGCCGACAGCTGATATCGACGCTATCGCTGCTGCTGCGGCACTTCAACGTTCTGAACCCGTACGACTGGGCCGGCCTCGCCAAGAACCTGCTGCATTTCGTGACGCCGTACCGCACGTTGCAGCGGATCAAGCGGACGCTGTTCGCGGCGCGCCCGTCCGCGTAGTCCTCATCCGGCATTTTCGACGCTTTATTTTTCCTTTTTTTTCATGTCCGCTACCTCCTCGCTGCGCATCGCGCTCGTCTGCAACACGGCCTGGGCGATCTACACGTACCGCCACGGGCTGATCCGTGCGCTCGTCGCGCGCGGCGCCGAGGTCATCGTGATCGCGCCGCACGACCGCACGGTGCCGCTGCTCGAGCAGATGGGCTGCCGCTACGTCGCGCTCGCCGTCGCGTCGAAAGGCACGAGCCCGCGCGAGGATCTCGGCACACTTGCCGCGCTGGTGCGCCATTACCGCGCGCTCAAGCCCGATCTCGTGTTCCATTACACGATCAAGCCGAACATCTACGGGTCGATCGCGGCGTGGCTCGCGCGCGTGCCGTCGATCGCGGTCACCACCGGCCTCGGCTACGTGTTCATCCAGAAAAGCCGCGCGGCCAGCGTCGCGAAGCGCCTGTACCGGTTCGCGTTCCGCTTTCCGCGTGAAGTCTGGTTCCTGAACCGCGACGATCTCGCGACCTTCACCGACGAGCAGCTGCTTGCACACCCCGACCGCGCGCGGCTGCTGCACGGCGAAGGCGTCGACCTCGAACAGTTCGCGCCGGCGCCGCTGCCCGCCGGCCGTGGCCCGGTGTTCATCCTGATCGGCCGGCTGCTGTGGGACAAGGGCGTGCGCGAATACGTCGAGGCCGCGCGCGTCGTGCGGGCCCGCTACCCGGACGCGCGCTTCCAGCTGCTCGGGCCGCTCGGCGTCGACAATCCGAGCGCGATCGGCCGCGCGGACGTCGACGCGTGGGTCGGCGAAGGCGTCGTCGAGTATCTCGGCGAGGCGCACGACGTGCGCCCGCACATCGCGGCGGCCGATTGCGTCGTGCTGCCGTCGTACCGCGAGGGCGTGCCGCGCACGCTGATGGAAGCGTCCGCGATGGGCCGCCCGATCGTGGCGACCGACGTGCCGGGCTGCCGCGACGTCGTCGCCGACGGCGAAACCGGCTTCCTGTGCCGCGTGCGCGACAGCGCGAGCCTCGCCGAGCAGTTGATCCGCATGATCGAACTCGGGACCGCCGGGCGCGATGCGATGGGCGCGCGCGGCCGCCGCAAGGTGACCGCCGAATTCGACGAGCAGCAGGTCGTCGAACGCTACCGGCAGACCATTCATACATTGACCGGCATCACACTCTGAAGGAGCGCATCAGCATGACCGCTAAAGGCACCATCCTCGTTACCGGCGGTGCGGGCTACATCGGCTCGCACACGGCCGTCGAGCTGCTCGACAACGGCTACGATGTCGTGATCGTCGACAACCTCGTCAACAGCAAGGCCGAGTCCGTCCGGCGCATCGAGCGGATCACGGGCAGGACGCCCGCGTTCCACCAGGTCGACGTTTGCGACGAAGCCGCGCTCGCAAAAGTGTTCGACGCACATCCGATCACGGGCACGATCCATTTCGCGGCGCTCAAGGCGGTCGGCGAATCGGTCGCGAAGCCGCTCGAGTATTACCAGAACAACCTTGGCGGGCTGCTCTCCGTGCTCAAGATCATGCGCGAGCGCAACGTCAAGCAGTTCGTGTTCAGTTCGTCCGCCACCGTGTACGGCGTGCCGGAGCGCTCGCCGATCGACGAATCGTTCCCGCTGTCCGCGACCAACCCGTACGGCCAGTCGAAGCTGATCGCCGAGCAGATCCTGCGCGATCTCGAGGTATCGGACCCGTCGTGGCGCATCGCGACGCTGCGCTACTTCAACCCGGTCGGCGCACATGCGAGCGGGTTGATCGGCGAGGATCCGGCCGGCATCCCGAACAATCTGATGCCGTACGTCGCGCAGGTCGCGGTCGGCAAGCTCGAGAAGCTGCGCGTGTTCGGCTCCGACTACCCAACGCCGGACGGCACCGGCGTGCGCGACTACATCCACGTCGTCGATCTCGCGAAGGGGCACATCGCCGCGCTCGACGCGCTCGCGAAGCGCGATGCGAGCTTCGTCGTGAACCTCGGCACGGGCCAGGGCTACAGCGTGCTGGAAGTCGTGCGCGCGTTCGAGAAGGCGTCGGGCCGCCCGGTGCCGTACGAACTCGTCGCGCGCCGCCCGGGCGACATCGCCGAGTGCTACGCGAATCCGCAGGCCGCCGCCGACCTCATCGGCTGGCGCGCGACGCTCGGGATCGAGGAGATGTGCGCCGACCACTGGAAATGGCAGGAGGGGAACCCCCGCGGTTTTGTATAATCCGCTGTCCATTTTTCGAGCGATCCCATGCTCAGCTTCGCGTCCGGCTTCATCGTCTCCCTGCTCGTCACGCTGTTCATCGTGCGCTATGCGCATCTGCACGAGAAATTCTCGGTCGACAGCGATCTGGCCGGCGTGCAGAAATTCCACGTGCGGCCCGTGCCGCGCGTCGGGGGCATCGGGATCCTCGCCGGCGTCGTCATTGCCGCGCTGCTCCTGACCCGGCGCTATCCGACGATCGCCGGCAGCATTCTCGGAATCGTCGCGTGCGGGATGCCGGCGTTCCTGTCCGGGCTCGTCGAGGACCTGACCAAGCGCGTGTCACCGCGCGCGCGGCTGCTGTGCACGATGGGCGCGGCCGCGCTGGCATTCTGGCTGCTGGGCATCGCCGTCAAGCGCATCAGCGTGCCGCCGCTCGACTTCCTGCTCGGCTACGTAGCCATTTCCGCGTTCATCACGGTGCTCGCGGTCGCGGCGCTGGCCAACGCGATCAACATCATCGACGGCTTCAACGGCCTCGCGTCGATGGTCAGCTTCATGATGTTCGCGTCGCTCGCCTACGTCGCGTTCCACGTCAACGATCCGGTCGTGATGTCCGCGTCGATCATCATGATGGGCGCCGTGCTCGGCTTCTTCCTGTGGAATTTCCCCGCGGGGCTGATCTTCCTCGGCGACGGCGGCGCGTATTTCATCGGCTTCATGCTCGCCGAGCTCGCGATCATGCTGGTGATGCGCAATCGCGAAGTGTCGGCGTGGTACCCGGTGCTGCTGTTCATGTATCCGATCTTCGAGACCTGCTTCTCGATCTACCGGAAGAAATTCATTCGGGGGATGTCGCCGGGAATTCCGGATGGCGTGCACCTGCACATGCTCGTGTACAAGCGGCTGATGCGATGGGCCGTCGGGACGAAGCATGCGCATGACCTCACGCGGCGCAATTCGCTCACCTCACCATATCTTTGGCTGCTGTGCCTCGTTGCCGTGATTCCGGCGACGCTGTTCTGGCGGCATACCGTGCATCTGTTCGTGTTTGTCGTGCTGTTCGCGCTGACTTATGTGTGGCTTTATCTCAGCATCGTCAGGTTCAGGGTGCCGCGGTGGATGGTGGTGAGGAAGGAGAAGCGGGGGCAGTGAGTGGCGCGTAGCCGGCGTGTTGCCGGCTCGCACGGCCCGCCGATACTGGCGGGCCGTCACTGTGCAGCCGCGAAGCGTTGAGCGAACTGCTAGGCGCCGGCAGTATTCGTGCTCCAGCTCGGCCGTTGCGTATAGATCACGACGTTGCCGTCGTCCTGAACGTAAGTGGCCGCGCCTGGATCGCCGCCGGTGCCGGAATTCCACAGCGGTGCGCCGTCCGCGCCGTAGACCACGAGGTTGCCATCCGTTTGCATCACCGCAAAGGCGCCCGAATGACCGAAGGTGCCCGAATTCCATACGGGAGCGCCCTGGCGAAGCAGCACCAGATTCCCGTCCCCTTGCATCACGAGTACATTGATCCCGTTACCGGACGTGAGACTCTGACCGCTACTGAGGACGACACCGCCCTTCCAGATAGCGGAACCGGTCGCCGAAATCGTGTAGCTCGACGTGCCGGTCGCGGTAGCAAATACGGGTACGAACGACTGGTACATCACCATGTTGCCATCGTCCTGCACCGCAAGATATTGCGCACCCGAATGGCCGTAGGTCGCCGAATACCAAAGCGCCGTGCCATTTGCACTGTAGACCACGAAGTTGCCATCGGTCTGGAAGACGGCATACGCCCCGGGGTTTCCATATGTCCCGGTATTCCACACCGCAGCGCCATTCGTCGTGTTGTAAAGCACCAGGTTCCCGTCATCCTGCATCAGGAGCTCGTGAGTCCCGGACGCGGAATACACGGCTTGCCGTGGCTTTAGCGTCGTCCCTTCGTTGATTCCGCCGCTGTAGACGGCCGGTGTCGAATTGCATACCGACGAATACAGCATGCTGATGTTCGGCGTGCCCCAGCCGGTCACGAAGTCCCATCCAGAACTCGCACTGTATGCGCCGTTCGTCCCGTAGGTAATATCGCGAAAGATCGACGGCGTCGTGGCTTGGGCGCTGTACAGCGTGGGCGCCGCAAAACCGAGACTCGTCGCACAGCCGCCGGACAGCATGCGAGCCCAGGTCGCGGCAAACAGCGGCGCGGACAAGCTCGTACCACCCACGATCTCGAGTTGTCCGCCTACGAGGACGACTTCGCCGCTGTTCGGATCGGCGTCGAACGCAATGTCCGGCATACCGCGGAAAACGCGACCCTTCAACGCCGGAACATTCGACTGCCATGACGGAATCGGCTCGATGCCACTGATGCCGCCGCCGCTGTCGTTCCAGGCCGTCTCGCCAGCGTAGCTGCCGTTCCCGTTCGTATAGAGCGTCGTGCCCCCAACGGCCACGACATACGGGGACGTCGCCGGGTATTGCACGGAAGTGCCGGTGCAGCCATATGCCACGCTGCCTGAATCGCCGGAACTGACCGAGAAAGTCTGACCTTGCGCAACGGCGACCTGGAACAACGAGTCGATGGCCGCCGTCGGCGCCCAGTTCTCGCAACCGCCGATCGACATGTTGATGACCCGGGCGGTGTTGTCGCTCACGGCACGGTTGATTGCAAGCGCGATATCGCTCCATGCAAACGAACGTGCAACGTAGAAGTTCAGTTGCTTGAGGCCGCCGGACATCCCGACGATGGTCTGGCTATCGAGAGACCATTCGACGTTCGCACTCGTGTCCGTGCTCGACAGCCCGGCATGGATCACTGAAACGGGCACTGCGGGCAACTGGTTGTTGTTTTCGAACGTCGCCAGGTCGATGACTGGCTGCGTCACGTCTCCTACGGCAATGATGCCGACCGTGGTGTTGACGGCCCCCGGAGTACTGCCCACGGAATAGATGGCGGGAAACTGCGTTGGGTTGTGGTCGACCGTGACTGCAGATATGGTCGGCGACGCATTTGCCGCCGGCGCAGCAGCGGCACTGGAGGCGCGCACGAAATTAGGGTGCAGACGGGTGGCGGTATCGAGGCCCAGAACCCCTTGGACGACCCCGCTGATCGCATCGGGCACCGTCTCCGGGGCGGTGTTGATGTGCGTGCTGGTACCGTCCGCCATCGCGACCGACACGAGCGTCGTCTGGAATACACCGGAGACGACGCTCGCCGGGGCATCGGCTTCGACCATCAGGTTGTTGACGGCCACTCTGATGTTCGTAAAGCCCTTACTTGCCAGATAGTCCTTCACGGTGGCGACCTGGCCGGTGGTAGGCGCGTACTGCGCGGCAATCTGCGCCGAGGTCAGCACGGCCCCGAAGTTCGCGCTACCGGGCGTTCGTACTTGCTGCAAGAAGCGATTCAGCCCGGCCTCATCATTCAGCTTGAGCACGAGCGCAACATGGACCGGCGCCGTTGCGCTCATCGGCGCCGCGCTCACCGCGTTGCCGGTCGCCTGCAGCGCCGACAGTTTGCCGGCCTGTGCCGTGGCCGCTGCCGGACTTGCATCGTCGCCGCCGCCGCAGCCTGCGAGCGCGATCACCATGAGGGCTGCGCTCATTCCCCTGGCAAGATGTTCCGCTTTCATCATATTGGTATGTACCGTTGAGCTCGTATCTGGCTTTTCACCTTTGTTCTTTACGGCAATCGCACGGCTACCTTGAGGAAAACATAGGAAGGAATCGGCTGGTAGTCAAATGAATGCAACCGGTGGGATGCGGGGTGAAATGGTCCATGATCGGCATTCCGACACCCGGCGGAGCAGATCCCGTCGGACTTCCCTCATCGCTGCGCACGCGATTCGATCATGCCCGCGGCACGTCGGCCGAATGATCAGGCACTTTCCGCGTACGCACGATCGCCGGTTTGGCACCCGGTATGCGGGTCGCCGTATGATTTCGCGCAAAGGGGCCGTTCGCGGGAATGGGATCCGGTCGTGCAAGCAAAAGATCGACGAGAGGAATCAGGGCGCATACGAGATCGCCGATCTCGACCGGTTCACCCATGTCGAGGATGGATTCGGGTTGCTGTCGCCCGTCCTTGACGCTGGTATTGTGGCAGGCGCATTTTGTTGTCGATAAACTGACAGCCGGACATAGCCGCTCCTTTGGATCGATACACCCCGCCGGCCTTGTGCCTGTCGCAAGTCACCATGAAGAAACCGCCTGTCCAAGGCGATCTTTGATAAATCATCTCCGATTAGATCGTGTTCAACTATTTCGCCACGCCCAGATTTCAAAATGAGCCGCGCAGCAGCGAGAAACCGCTTGCAGTCATGCATATCCCGAAAACGGCAGGCACATCAGTAGTCACCGGCATTTCGCAATCCTTGCAAACGAATGACGAAGTTCGAGGAATCGATCGGCTACTGCTCGGCACATTCGATCGACTCTCGGAGTTCGATGATGAGGTTGCGCGCACGATCCATCTTGATGAAAGCAAGATGCCCGAATCGAAGCTGATCATGGGCCATTTCTCTTACAGCACTTTGACGAATCGATACCCTCGCGCGCAATTACTGACGTTCCTTCGCGAGCCGTTATCCCGTCTGCTGTCTCACTGGGTGTACTGGCGATGCATGTCGGACGAATATCTCGTGCGTTGGGGCAGTTGGCGAGATTGCATCAAACTATCGCGTGGCACTCTTAAGGAATTCCTGACGGATCCACGCATTGCGTGCCAGACAGACAATCTGGCCACGCGCATGCTATTGTGGCCGGACGAGCGTATCGGCAATGATTCGTTCATCGCCCCGGATCAGGAGCCCAGATTACTGAGAGATGCGCTGAATCGACTCAATTCAGTCGCTTACAGCGATATTATCGAGAACCCACAGTTTCATCAAAATTTGAGTCGGTGGTTCAACACCGATCTGCCAATGATGCATCTTAATCCGACCGCGCGCGTGCCGGAGAATCTGCGCATGCGCCTCGACAAGGAACTCGATCAGGAAACTCTGTCATTGCTGGATGACCGATGCAGGCTCGATGCGAAACTCTGGTCTCTGCTGGCGATACGTCGACTCCCTAAGGGCGCGAATATCCCGTCGCTCCAGCGTCAAATCACCATGAGAGCAATTGCCCGATACGGGGCACTACTGGCCCCGTAAAGCCAGGTTGCATCGCGTATTCGATGCATGGCGCCCTTTATCGAGGAATGATTGCAAAACGGATACGCCCGGCGGTCGCGCCTGAAGGAATGCGCGTCCGCTATCCTCGCGCCACGGACTTCGGCGGGAACAATGCGGATACGGTTTGAAGCGCAGGAATTGCGGCTGTCTGATATTCCGGCACCCAACGCCGCAGATCACGCCGCACTTCATCGTCGCTCAGCACGCGATGCTGCATCAGCCACGGCAGTAGTTCGTCGAGCAGGTGGTCCGGCACTTCGCGCGCCCTGGCAATCCGCAGCTTTGGATGCGGCGTCCGCGTCGTCGTTTCGTCGTCGGCGAGCAGTTCCTCGTAGAGCTTCTCGCCTGGTCGCAACCCGGTAAAGTCGATCCGGATCTGCCCTTCCGAGAAACCGTACAAGCGGATCAGGTCGCGCGCGAGATCGACGATCTTGACCGGTTGCCCCATCTCGAGAATAAAGATCTCGCCGCCGTGCCCCATGCTCGATGCCTGCAGCACGAGTTGCGACGCCTCGGGAATCGTCATGAAAAATCGCGTGATCTCAGGGTGCGTAACCGTCACCGGGCCGCCCTTGGCTATCTGCTGCTGAAACTTCGGAATCACACTACCGGCACTCCCGAGCACGTTGCCGAAGCGCACGGTCTCGAACTGCGTGCCGCCGCTCGTCTGCTGTAGCGCCTGGCAGACCATTTCCGCCAAACGCTTGCTCGCACCCATTACGTTGGTCGGATTGACTGCCTTGTCAGTTGAGATCAGCACGAAATGGCGCACGTCGTGGCGGATCGCGGCGCAGGCGACGCGGTACGTGCCGAGCACGTTGTTGCGCAGCGCCTGCCACGCGTTGTGCTCTTCCATCAGCGGCACGTGCTTGTATGCGGCCGCATGAAACACGATGTGCGGCGCATGACGCGACATCACCTGATCGAGCAGCAGCGAATCCTTAGCGTCGCCGATGATCGGCACCACCGGCTGGTCGGGGAAGCGCTCGCGCAATTCTTCGGCGAGACGGTACATCGCGTATTCAGACAGGTCGAACGCAACGAGTTGTGCGGGCGCAAACCGGAGGATTTGCCGGCACAGCTCCGAGCCGATCGAGCCGCCCGCACCCGTCACCATCACGACGCGGCCGCGCAGCAACGCCTCGACGTGCGGCGTGTCGATCGTCACCGCATCGCGTCCAAGGAGATCCTCGAGGTCGATATTGCGCACTTGCGACAGGAACCCCTGCCCCGGCATCAGCGCCGTCAGCGAGGGCAGCACCATCGCCTTCACGCCCGCCCGCACACAGAGCGTCGCAACGCGACGCTGCGTTTCGACGGATGCCGACGGAATCGCGATGATTGCGTATTCGACCTTCATTGCGTCGGTCCAGTGCTTCAGGTCGTTGAACGAACCGAGCACCTTGTAGCCATAGATCTCTCGCCCGTGCTTCGTGACATCGTCGTCGAGCAGGCCGACCAGACGCCACTCCCCCGAGCGCGACAGCTCGCGCGCGAGACTCGCGCCCGCCGTGCCGGCACCAAGCACCAGCACCGGCTTGCCCTGCCCGACCAGCCCGCCGTACAGATAAAACTCCTTTGTCGCGCGGTACAGCGCGCGGGCGCCGCCCATCGCGAGAAACAGCATAAGCGGCGACACGATCAACACCGAGCGCGGAATGATCGGAACTGGCTGGAACATCACCGCGCCGATCATCACGATCACGCCGCCACCAGCGACCGCCTTGGAAATGCGCATCAGGTCGGGCAGGCTCGCAAACACCCACAGGCCGCGGTACAGGCCGAACAGATGGAACATCAGCGCGTAGACGGGCAACGCCCACACGAGCGCGGTCAGCGCACCGCCGAGAAAATCAGACGGAATGCTGCCGTTGAAACGAACGAGATAAGCGAACAACCATGACGCGACAACCGCCGTCAGGTCGAACAGGAAAGCACTCAGCGACAGCCACGATGCTTTGGATCGCAACATTGGCGGGAGACCTCAAGAGTTGTTTTCGGCGGCCGACTGAAATCGACGCCAGTGCATGTCGATCACCAATCCGATGCATGCCAGGACGCCGTACCACGCGAAGAACGACAGCCATTGCTCCCGTTCCGGGCGGCCCTTTGCCCACACGGCAACGATTATGCCCGCGAGCATGATGAGGTACCAATAAAGAGCAGTCCGGCGATGACCTACGCCCGCCCGGACCATCCTTTGATAATAATGCTCCCGATGCGCTTGCCAGAACTTTTCGCCACGTAACAGACGTCTCAAAAGTGTTACAGATGCGTCAGCAATAAAGGGGGCGAACACCAGTGCCGGGAACCAGATCGGCCACACGTGGGTACGCCAGCCCCAGTAGCCGAGCGCGCCGGCGAGGAAACCGAGCGGAATGGAGCCCGCGTCGCCGAGAAACAGACGCGCCGGATGAAAGTTCAACAGTAGAAAGCCGAACGCTGCCCCGGCCACCACTGCGCCGGCCACCGCGAGATCGGGGGACGGATTCGCGCCGGTGAGCGCCGCAGCGGCGTATGCACCGAAGCCGAACAGCGCCATGCCGCCTGCGAGGCCGTCGGCGCCATCCATGAAGTTGTACAGGTTCGTCAGCCAGACCATCACGAAACCGACGCCCACGAGCAGCCACCACGGCGCGTCGGCCGGAAAAACGGCGATCAGTCCGACGACCGCCGCGAGATGCGCCGAGAACCGGACCCGGGCCGGCAAGCCGCGCCGGTCGTCGACCTGGGACAACGCAGCGAGCCCCGCGGCTGCAACTGCGATCAGCCAGAGGCACGGCGCCAGCGTCAGCAGCGCGACGACGCAGACCGGCACGATGCCCCAGCCGCCGACGCGCGGCGTCGGCAAGGAATGGAGCGAACGGTCGTTTGGAATGTCGGTGGCGAGGCGCCATGCGAGGCCGGTCGCGAGCAACACGCGCAGGATGGCCGTCGATGCGAGGGTGGCGGCCAGCGCCACCGCGACCGTAGCAGGCCACGTGGATATCGGGAAAAGCATGTCGACTATTGTTGTGTATCGCGCGAACGATACCATGCCGCCGTCGTTTCGAGGCCCTGGCGAGTCGTATAGGGCGGCTGCCAGCCGAGCACGCGCTTGATCCGGCCCGTGTCGAGCTGAAGGCTGCCTGTCAGGCGGTCGATTGCCGCGCTGCGGCCGGTCAGCCTGCCGAGCGCGCGTAGTGCCGCCACCGGTACCGGCAGAAGCCGCGCCGGCTTGCCCAAAGCGTCACCCACCAGGCGCAGCAGATCCGTGATCGATGGCGGATCGTCATCGGCGACGTGGAAACACTCGCCAGCCGCCCTCGGATCGATCGCGCACCGCAACAGCGCGTCGGCAAGGTTGTCGACATAGACGATGCTGCGGCGAGCGGTGATGGAGCCAAGCGGCAACGGCATGCCACGTGCGACTGCGTTCATCATGCTCAAGAAATTGGCGCCGACGGCCGGGCCGTAGACGAGCGGTGGACGCACGACGACGACGTCGAGTCCGGCAGACGCGCCGAAGCGCGCGAGTTGCTGCTCGGCACGGAGTTTCGAACGGCCGTATGCGTCTTGTGGATCGGGATGGGTGCTTTCGGACAGCGGCGCTTCCCCATCGCTCTCGGCGACCGCCTTGATGCTGCTCGCGTATACGATTCGGCGCACGCCGTGCTTGCGTGCGGCTTCCGCAAGACGCAGCGTACCCGCGACATTGGTCGCGTCAAATGCGACATCGGGATCGGGCGCCTTGTCGTGCATCACATGCACGCGTGCAGCGAGATGGATCACGCAATCGGCGGCGAGGTCGACGGGCCAGCTCTCGTCGAGGCCGTCCCAATCGGCAGCACCGTGGACCCATTCGCGCACGCCGTCGACGCATGTGCCAGGTCGCCGAACCAGCGCGGTGACGGTATGGCCGGCGTCCAGCGCGCGACGACAGACTGCACGGCCGACGAAGCCGTTCGCGCCGGTGACGACGAGACGCATCATCGCATCCTCCTGCCCGATTGGCCGGCGCCATCGCACGCCGACGTGGCATTTCCATGATTGCGAAGCGGCGCCGGGGTGGCCAACAGCACACCAACCTTCTCGACGAGCGGCGCGACCATCCGCTCCCATCCGTGCTCGCGCTCGACAAAGGTCCGCGCATGCCGAGCCATTTCGACCGCGGAAGCGTCGTCGGCAACAAGCTGCTCGATGCGCTCGACAAATTCCTCTGGCGTATCCGCGATCAGCAGGTCCTCGCCGGCCTTCGCGCCCAGGCCCTCGTGCCCCAACGACGTGGTGACGACCGGCAACCCCAACGCCATGTATTCAAGGATCTTGTTCTGCACGCCAGCGCCGATGCGCATCGGGCACACGCCGATGGCTCCGTCGGACGCTGCCTCCGCGACCGACGCGACCCGGCCGGTAACCTCCACGCCATCGTACGCGCGAAACCGCTCGGCCAGCGCAGGTGCGATGGACCCTACTATCCGGAACCGATAATCGGCACGGTTGCGCAGCAACGGCAGCACGGCCTCCGCGAAGAAGTGGCACATGTCCTGATTCTGGACCGTGCGCATGTCGCCGATGAAGATGAGTATCCGGCTCGCCATGCTTCGCAGCGTAAGCGGTAGCGCCGACAAGTCCACACCGTTTGAGCAAACCATCACGTCACTTGAAGGCGAGTCGGGGAACAGATAGTCTCGATCGGTTTTCGACACCAGCACCGACAGGTCGAAATCGCGGACGATGGCACGCTCGTAGTCGAGCAGGCGCTTCGCCTCGATGCCGAACACGCGCGACTTGAGTCCGCGGGCGTTCCTGAGTTGCTTGACGCGGCTGTAATTGAGCGAGATCGCGTCAGTCATTTCGAGCATGCGCGGCTTGTCCGCCCCCCGCACGTATTCTGCGCAACGCACGAGATGGACCAATGCGCCGTCGTGCGACGGCAGCAGTCGGGAGACAGCCGCCGCGAAGGCACCGCTCCGGTAGTACGCCACCTGTAACGGTGTTCGCGTGGGCAACGCGAGCAACGTATTGACGTAGGAGCGCCAGCGCGGCAGGTAGACTCGCTCGACGCGATCGAAAACACTGTCGTCAGGCAGTTCCGCGTGCAGTTCCTCCTCGGTCTCGCACAAGCTCAGCAACGTCAGCGAGTAATGGCGGGCCAGCACCCGGCAGAGGTGATAGATCCGCAATTTGTCGCCGCCGATCACCGGGTATGGAAACCGGGGGGTCAGCACCAGCAGTTTCTTCATGTCCCGACTCATGAAAGACGCGCCCAAAAATCCTGGATTGATGGACGCACCGCGGACTCCGAAAAGGAGCGAGCGCGGTTCAAGCCAGCGCCGAGCGCGACATCGAATCGCGCGCTGTCGTCCCATACCGCGCGGATCTGTTCCGCCATCTCTTCCACCGAGCGGGGATCGAACTGCAACGCACAATCTCCAGCGATCTCGGGCATCGACGTGGTATTGCTGCATGCGACAGGCGTCCCGGACGCCATCGCCTCCAGCAATGGAATCCCAAAGCCTTCGAACAGCGATGCAAAGACGAACGCGCGAGCCTGCCGGTACTGCTCGCGCAGTTCGACATGCGATACATAACCGAGCAGTTCGACGACGTTCGTGAGGCCGAGCGACGCCGCGAGCCCGAGAAAATGCGGATGATGCTCGGTCTTGATCCCGGCGATCCTGAGCCGCGCGTCGTCGCCCAGTGCCGGCCGCGCGATCGCGAACGCCTGTAGCAGACGACCGACGTTCTTGCTCGGCACCTCACCGGCCACGGTAAACAAGTAGGGTTGGCGCGACATGCGACTCAACGGAGGGGCAAACCAGTCATCGGAAATCGTGTTCGGGATGACGCGTACGTCCCCCTCGCGCAACGCGAACTTCCTGACCAGTTCCTGCTGGGTGAATCGCGAGACGGTCAACACGACGTCGGCCCGACGCACGAGTCGTGGCACCACATGGCGACGGTAGACGCGACCGGCGGTTTGGTAAAACGACCGCGCCGGCGGCAGCACATGCCACGGCGCCATGTAGATCAGATCATGGACGACGGCGAGCACGCGCGTGTTGCCAGTGGAGCGCAGCGGCCCGGTGTTGTACGGACACAGCAGATAGTCGAGCTGCTGTTCGCGGCACAAGCGCGGCAACTCGACCTGCTCCCACCACGGAAAGAAACCGCGCCCTTGACTGACGCACGGCCACTCGTCGGCTGTCACGCCGCTCGGAGCCAGACCCAGCATCGACGCGCTGACCGGTTCCACCAGTTGCCTGGCGAAGCGACCCATGCCGCGATAGTTACCCACCATCCAGGTGACATCCACCCCCAACTTCACGCGATACTCCTCATGCGAACCGACTCACGTGCGCCGGAGTTCGCCCTGCACGGCGCCGCAGACGATAAGCGTGCCCTGCAAACGCAGGCGACGCGACGACAGCCGCTCCGCGACGAGAATCGCGCAACCGTGCCGCGCGACCCCGACGCCTCGTCGCTTCCTGCAAGTTCGACACACCGCGAACGCCGAACCGGCGAAACGGACGCACTGTGCTGTGCGAATGCAGTCGTACCGGGACGGGCCGTCACCCATGCCCCTCTTCGAACATCCAGCGCAACGTGCTCTCGAGCGGAATATCATCAAGTGGCCCGATGGCAGCCTGCAACCGCGCGTCGTCGCCCTGCAACCGACGCACGTCGTTCGCGCGCACGAATGCGGGATTGACGCGTACCTCGATCGCATAGCCGGCAATCCGCTCCATCATCGCGATCACCGCCTTCAGCGACACCGCACGCCCCGAACAGACATTGAATACGCCGCCGGCCGGCGCCCGCTCCAAAAGGCGTCGATAGGCGTCCACCACGCGCCGCACGTCCGAGAAGTCCCGCTCGACGTCGGTATTACCGAGTTCGATCACGCGCTCGCCACGCTGGAAATGGCCGACGATCTTCGGCAGCAAGAACTGCGGCGACTGCCCGACACCCGTGTAGTTGAATGGACGGGCGACGACGATCGGCAGCTTGTCGCACCACAGGCGCGCCATGTATTCCATCGCCAGTTTGCTGACCGCATAATCGTTCGCGGGATTAGGCTCGACCGATTCGTCGATGATCTCGACCGCCGTGTTGCCATAGACGTTGGCGCTGCTCGCCAGCAAAACGGCGCGCGGACGATTCTCCAGATTCGCAAGCGCTTCCAGCAGGTTCCGTGAACCGACGACGTTGGTACGATAGATCGCATCCACGTCGCCGTGGGCGACGAACGACACCGCCGCAAGATGTGCGACGACATCCGGCTGCACTTCCGCAATCACATTCGCGAGCGTGGCGCGATCGCACAGATCGACCCGATACGTGTCGGGCGCGACCGTGTCGTGCCCGTGCGTCGTGCCGAACACGCGATAGCCGGCGGCCCGCAGCGACTGCGCCAGATAGTCGCCGGTGAAGCCGCCGAGCCCCGTGATCAAGGCACGCGGGGCGTCAGAACGAGAAGCCGCGTTCATTGCGACGCAAATCCGCTTCGACCATCATCGCGCACAGCTCCTCGAGCGTCGTCTTCGGCTCCCAGCCCAGGTTCTGCTTCGCCTTCTCGGGATTCCCGATCAACAGATCGACTTCGGCCGGCCGATGGAACTTCGGATTGACACGAACCAGCGTCTTGCCGGTGGCGACATCGACCGCAATTTCCTGCTCGTCACTACCCTTGAATTCAAGGTCGACACCAGTCGCCTTGAACGCCATGCGGACGAAATCGCGCACGGTTTCGGTACGGTTCGTGGCCAGCACGTACGTGTCCGGTTCGTCGGCCTGCAGCATGCGCCACATGCCCTCGACATATTCCTTCGCGAAGCCCCAGTCGCGCTTCGCATCCATGTTGCCCAGTTCAAGCACGTCGAGCTGGCCGAGCTTGATCTTCGCGACGGAGTCAGTGATCTTGCGCGTGACGAATTCGCGGCCGCGCAGCGGCGACTCGTGGTTGAACAGAATCCCGCTGCAGCCGAAGATATCGTAGCTCTCGCGATAGTTCACCGTGATCCAGTGCGCGTACAGCTTCGCCACGCCGTACGGGCTGCGCGGATAGAAAGGCGTCGACTCGATCTGCGGGATCGCCTGCACCTTACCGAACATTTCCGACGTGCTAGCCTGGTAGAAACGGATCTTCGGATTGACGATGCGGATCGCCTCGAGGAGGTTCAGCGGACCAATGCCGGTGATCTCGGCAGTTGTGACCGGCTGGTCGAAGGACACGCCGACGAAACTCTGCGCCGCAAGGTTGTACACCTCCGTTGCCCCGGTCGTCTGGAGCAGGCGAATGCTCGCCGACAGATCGGTCAGGTCGTATTCGACCAGATGCAGGTTCGGGTGCTTGGCGATACCCAGTTCTTCGATGCGCCAGAAGTTCACCGAGCTGGTGCGGCGATAGGTGCCATAAACCGTGTAGCCCTTGTCGAGCAGCAACTCGGCCAGATAAGCACCGTCTTGTCCCGTGATGCCAGTGATGATGGAAGTTTTCTTGGACATAATGATCCTACTTTAAGAATACGCTTCATCGCGCATGAGAATTTTTGCCAATCCGCGAGCACTCTGCGCCCAGGTCAGGAACGGCATGCCGCGAGACGAAGGCTCCTGCTCCTTCGCTTGGAGTTCCAGCCATGCCTTGATCTCGGTCGCCAGATCGCGGCCATCTTGCGCGGAAAAATAAAATGCATGCTCGCCAGCCACTTCACGAAATACCGGCAGATCGCGCGCAATGATCGCCAATCCATGTTGCGCGGCTTCGATCAGCGGCAAACCAAAGCCTTCACCATAGGACGCCGCGATCAGACACGAGCTTGCCCCGTAGATTTTCTCCAAATAGACGTCCGACGCATTTTCCAGCCAGAACAAGCGGCGCCCCTGCTCCGCGTGTGTTCGCAGGCGGGAGACCAGGTCCTCCACCATCCAGCCCTGCCGCCCGACGACGACCAGATTGACGGTCTCATTGTCGCGCCACAGCTGCTCGAACGCATCCAGGACCTGGGCATGCCCCTTGCGCGGTTCCAGCGTCCCCACCATCAGGAACGTCGGGGCATTACGCAGGTGTTGAAGCACCTTGCTTCCGTTTGGCGGCATTTCCGAAGACGTCGAGAAATTTTCGATATCCGCCCCGAGATGGAACCAGTCGATCTCGAAGGGGCGTGCGCGATCCGGAGCGTGCGTTGCCAGCCATGAAGACAGATCCGTCGCCACGGCCTGCGAAATGCACAACGCTCCGTCGTTCTCCGCCACGACATCGAGCCACCCCGTAAATCCATCGGCAGCGCCAGGAACGAAGTACTGGGGGAGTAGCACGCACAGCAAATCGTAGACGACAAACTTGACCTGCACACCCTGCAATCGCATGCTTTGATAAAAAGCCCGCTGCGCCGGAACGACTCGCGGTTGCAGATCCAGGCCGACGAATACATCTCCTGCCGCATAGTCGATCGGCTCGTCCTGCAGCCAGCCGTCCTCGAACCCCATCAGCCGCGCCGTAAAGTCACGTGCATAGCGATAGGAATCCTTCGTTGTGGCATAAACCGGCTCGACTCGAAAGCCGTCGGGAGGAGAATCCAGCCATTCCTTCAGCAGATTGCGCACCACGCGCTGGATCCCGCTTCTGGCATCCACCTGCACGAGTTCGGAGATGTCGACCAGCAATTGCCGCTTGTTGTTGCGCGGAACAAAGCTCCTCGCCGCGCTCAGCGCCCACGTGCGCAACTGGTCGTCGCTGGCTTGACCGGCGCGACGCGCGATTGCGCGCGACAATACGACCGGATTCGCATTCGCGCGGACATAGAACCGCTCGATGGTATCGCGATACTGTTGCGCACAGACGTCGGGCGCATGGGCGGTTACGATGATGTCCCGCGCGCGCGCGCCCATCCGTTGCCGGCGTGCCGGATCCGAGCGCAACGTTTCCAGCGCATCGACGAGTTGCTCGTCAGAAAACTCGTCCGGCAACATCCATACGGCCTCGCGATCCAGGTCTGCCATGCTTCCGTTGGCATTGACGATCGTCGCCTTGCCGTAGTTCATGCAGTCCAGCACCGTCCCGGACGTCTCGCCGCGCGACAGCGTACGTAACTGGACGCCGACATCGACCGCCGCCAGATACCGGCGAAACATCTGCGCGTCGGCCCAACCGGTGACGCGGACCCGACCGCCCATTTGCCGAATGGTGCGCGCGAGTTTCTCGCCATACTCGGTCGGCTGATTTTCTCCGACGAATATCAGATGACAAGCCCGATCGCGCGCGAGCGTCGACTGGCCCCATGCACGAAGCAGCCGATCATTCAGCTTGGACGGCCCGAGTCCGCCGAACGCGCACACCACGAAGTCGTCCTTGCCGATCCCCAGCGCGTCGCGTGCGTCCCCGCCATGCGACGCGGTACTCGCATCGCGCATGTGCGGAATGACGGTCCAGTCTGCTACGTCCCCGCCATACCAGTGTCGGGCCAGCCGCAGTGAGTTGGGAGAATGGACGATCACGCCAAGGCCCTTCTGGACCACGCCCAAGCTGCACGGATACTCCCAGACCGCGTCCGCGATATCCGCGCTCAGATGTCGTGCCCTCAGGCCGACGTACCCGTGTGCGTCATACAGTGCCTTGGACCACCCGTCGGAACGGTTCCCGTGAATGGCCATGTGGGCAAGCACGCCCGAGAGAAAGAAATCGTGCAGAACAACGACTCCCGGCACGGCTTCCAGCAGCGGAAACATATACTCGTGGAACGACGAGTTCCCGAAGTGATACAGCACCCGATCGTACGAAGCCGCATGCTTGCGCAGCCACGCTGGCGTTTTGACCGAGACTTGCGCGAACTGGTCTGCCTGGATGTCGCGCACTGCGTCCGCATCGACGATTACGTCGATATCGTAAAAGCGCGCCAGTTCCGGCAGCAATTCGGCGCTGTAGTCCGCAATCCCTGTGCGGGCCGGCGGCATTGGCGACACGTAAGCCAGTTTGGGACGTCGCGACGGGGCTTCCGGCTTGCGCGCGTCGGCGAGCCAAGCCTGATGCCGCCGCTCGATTGCATCGAGCGCACACCGCCCGCTGCGATCCCACGAGAACTTGCCCGCCTGGCGCGTTCCGTGTTCGATTAGTGCCTGACGAAAACCCTCGTCCGTCAGGCCACGCTGCATGTGTTGCGCAATCGCGTCGTCGGATTTGGGATCAAACAGCGCTTCCTCCCACCCAATCACTTCGGGAACGCTCGACGTATTCGCGCCGATGACGGGTGCGCCGCAACGCATCGCCTCCAGTACCGGCAAACCGAAACCTTCATGCCACGAAGGAAAGACGAACAAGCGGCACAGGTTGTAAAGCGACAGCAAATCCTCGTCGGGCACAAAGCCCGTGCATACGACATCGTCCGCGTCCAGGCCGACTTGCCGGGCCAGGCGCATCAATGCCTCGCGGCTAGCCGGTTGAATCGAGCAAACGATCGCCAACTGGTGCGACCGCCTCAACTCGGACGGCAACAATGCGAACGCACGGATCATGCCTTCGACGTTCTTGCGGTGATCGATACCGCCCGTATAGAGCACGAACGGTTTCGTCAGCCCGTATTTGCTTCGCAGCGCGGTTTCGCGCTCGGCAGCAATCTGCTCGGGACGGAACCATGCGTCGACATCGGCGGACATGTTGACCGACCACTCGGGCGAGAGATCGAGATGTTCGATCCCTTCCGAGCGAGACGATTCGGAGATGGCCAACCACAGATCCGCGCGTCGAAGATGTTCGACTTTCTCCAGGTACCAATCCTTGAAGAGAGGATTCTCCAGATAAGGCTTGGCATAGAGGTATGGGATCAGGTCGTACAGCGTGACCGCGACCGGAACGTTCGTCTGAAGCGCATGAATGCTGGTAATCGAGTCATCGCCGAAGCCTTCGAAGTAGCTGGCGATATAAATGAAGTCCGGCTGCAGGCTCGTCAGAAAGGCTTCATAGGTCAATTCGCTGGCATGACGGCGCCAGCGATTGGCTTTATCCGCATGCGCGACGGGCGCTGCCGCATACCAGACGTGAATGTTCCCCGTCGGGAGCAATGCTTCGAACTGCTCGCGCAGGATGCGCGCAGACTCGTCAAACGCGCCATTCAACGCAAGTACGATTTCGTGTTCGCCGCGATTCCGGATCATCGCCTTGACGATTGACTCGGTGTAGCGGCCCACGCCGCGATTGCGCGAGTTGAGGCTCTGCGCCCCCTGCATGTCAACAACTATACGCATTATTCCGTATCCCCTTGGTCCGGCGCGAGCGCTGACTTGAGCGCCATGTACGCTTCGCGCGCGCGGGGTGTCAAACCGTCATCGTCGATCGGCTTTCTCTGCATCGACTGCGCAGGAGCCCCCACGATGATCCGAACGAGTCTTTGCTTCACACCGGGCATCGCGCCCAACGCTCGCACCGCCAATCGTCGCAGACGCGGATTGCGATTGACGTACGCGACGCTTCGAAACAGCACACGCTTCAACCCGGATTTGCATGTTCCCTTCGCGCCTCGAGCGAACGTGACGGCGCCTCGCAAGGGCGCAGTGACACGCCATGACGTGCTGCCGTAGACCGCCTGCAATTGCTCGGCGGCGCGCTGCGCGTCGTCCTGAACCCGCCTCAGTTCACCGTTTACTTGTCCCAGCCCCCCCCGGACATGGCTCAGATCGCTGCGGATCTGCCCCAGTTCATCAAGGGCTCGCATCAGTTCACTGCGGGTGCCGTTCAATTCTTCGCGAATCAAGCCCAGTTCGCCATGAAGGCGCCCCATTTCGCTCTGAGTCCGTTGAATCTGTTCGGCGGCGTGCTCATGCTGCCGGGCGGCTCCTGCCTCGAAACGCGCGGCAAGCCCGGCCAGCGACAGCCCGTAATCGGCATCGAACGCTTCGTCGAATAGTGCTGCGTCGGCTTCACTGCCGGATTTCTGGGCAACAATGGCGTAATCCGGACTTACGCCGCCGAGCACATCCATAAGACCGGCCCGCGCACCCTGTTCCAGCAACGCAGGGGACTCCTGCAGTCGAAGTCGCTTGACTCTGGCAAAGCCAGCATGCTCGCCCACGAAACTGAGGAGTTCGGAAGGAATCGGTCGAACGTGGCTGGGATCCAGATAGAAATTGCAGCCCGCGACGACGATATTTTCCGGGTTCGGCGTCTCCAGAATCAATAGACCACCCGGCTTCAGTACGCGCAACGCTTCGCTGACAATTCTTCGAACTTGCGCAAACGGCACATGCTCGACCACGTGAAACGCCGAAACGAGCGCGTGACTATTGGAATCGAGCGTAGCAAGATACTCGATAGCATCGCCCTGAAATACCGACAGACCGCGCTCCCGACAGGCTTCCAGCATATCGCCATCGAGGTCCATACCGACCGCGGCGAACCCCGATTCGCCCATCAACTCCAGCCACTCACCGCGACCGCAGCCCAAATCGAACGCTTTCCCGCCCGGATGGAGCGTCGCAAGGGGCGCAATAAACGGCCGGTATTTCGCCAGCCGACTTTTGATGAGCTCCCTTGAGCCTCGATGCTGATCTTCAAACGCGCGATAAAAGCTATCCACTACGACAAACTCCTCACCATCGTCCAGCAGCCAGGCCACATCGACGAAATTATCCACCACCGGCAAGCAGAACCGCGAGAAACGCGACTCCTGATTCAGGTTGACGATCGGTGAACGCGCTCCGGGCGCGGCCCGGTGCTCTCACGCATATGCTCAACGGCAACTTGCCCGCATACAAGTGGACGATGTGTCGACATCAGACGCTCGACACGCCTGCGCCGCGCGCAGGCCATCGTCGGTCAAGAACGGCACAGCCGCGCCAAACCGGGAATGTCCGAATCCGGACTGGAATTCCCGCTTGGCGCTTCACACCACGAGCCCCGCTAGATTCGGAGGGCCGGCATGATTCCCGACATCAAGCCCGGCCGTATACGTCTTCGAAGCGAACGATGTCATCTTCGCCGAGATATTCGCCGCTCTGCACTTCGATCATCACGAGGTCCAGCACGCCGGGATTCTCGAGGCGGTGCTTGTGACCGGCGGGAATGTAGGTGGATTCGTTGGTTCGAACGAAAATTTCCTGGTCGCCGTTGACGACCTTGGCCATCCCGCACACGACAATCCAGTGCTCGCTGCGATGATGGTGCATCTGCAAACTGAGGCTCGCACCCGGCTTGACTTCGATGCGCTTGATCTTGAAGCGCGGGCCTTCCTCCAGCACCGTGTAAGTGCCCCATGGGCGGCTCACCGTGCGATGCAGTTTGTATGCATCGTGATTCTGCTTCTTCAGGCGGGCTACCACCTGCTTCACGTCCTGCGCGCGATCGGGATGCGCGACCAGCAGCGCGTCCGGCGTATCGATGATCATCAGGTCGGCCACGCCGACTGCCGCCACGACGCGATCCGGGCTCTGCACGTACGTGTTTCGGCTATCGACGAAGATCGCTTCGCCCACGGCGCGATTGCGGTCCTGGTCCGGCGCGACCAGTTCGCGCACTGCACCCCATGAGCCGATATCGCTCCACCCGAAACTGGACGGCACCACGACCACGTTGGACGAACGCTCCATCACCGCGTAGTCGATCGAGATGTCGGGCATTTTCTGGAATGACTCGGCGGGAATCTCGAGCATCTGCGCCAATCCCTTGTCGGATTGCATCGACGCCCAGCATTCATCGGCGGCCGCCGCAACGTCCGGGGCATGGCGAGCCATCTCGTCGAGAATCACACCGGCCTTGAAACAGAACATGCCCGAGTTCCACAGGTAATTGCCTGCAGCGACATATTCGGCAGCCTTCACCGCGTCGGGTTTTTCGACGAAGCGCAGCGCCACGCGGCCGCTCCCGACCCGATCCCCAGCCTCGATGTAGCCAAAGCCCGTGTCCGGCCCCGTCGGCACAATGCCGAACGTCACCAGCTTGTCCTGCTTCGCAAGTTCGATTGCGCTTGCGACCGCGGCCGAGAATCCCTGCTGATCCTGCACGAGATGATCGGCTGCGAGCACCAGCATCAGCGCGTCGCGCCCGTACTTCTCCGCAACATGATGCGCCGCCATCGCCACGGCGGGCGCCGTGTTGCGACCGGTCGGCTCGAGCATGAATACACCGGAGTGCTGATTGCCGAGCGCGGCATAGCCGAACTCGTCCTTGCTCATGAAGTAGTAGTCGCGATTCGTGACCGTCAACAGCTCTCCGCGCTCGGATTCCCCGTCATTGCCGATCGCCGCTGCCGCCCGGCGGTAGGTTTTAACGAGCAAGCTTTCGCCATCCGCAAGCTTCATGAACGGTTTGGGATGCCCTTCGCGGGAAACTGGCCACAGTCGGGTGCCAGCACCACCGGACAGGATGACGGGAATTAACATCACATACACTCCAGAGATTTAGTATCCGTTGGCAAGGCACAAGGCCTTCGCCATGTGCCTCAATACACCACCGGCATCGGTGTTAGCCGGCCAACCCGGACCAAAACGCGAATTATAGCCGGCGAACTACTTTCCCCCGAAACGGCCGGGGGGGGGCGCCCGGAACAACCGCCGGGAACGACCCGGACATTCGCACGGGCCAGCCGACGGAGGTCACCATGACCTCTCATTCGCTCAAACACAGTTCCAATGCATTGCGCCAGTCCGGCATCTGCAAGCGAAAGACTTCTGCCAGCTTTTCCAGCGCCATCCTCGAATTGGCCGGCCGCTTCGCGGGCGTCGGATAGTCCGCCGTGGAAATCGGCACAACCCTCGGCGCATGAGAACCCATGGCGATATCGAATATCGCTTCGGCAAAGCCGCACCAGGAGGTCGCTCCCGCAGAAGTAAGGTGATAGACACCGGTCCGGTGCGCCCACCAGTCAGCGTCGGTCGACGCGATGCCCTGGGCGAGGATGTGCGATGTCGCGGCGGCGATGGTCCCGGCCCAAGTCGGGGCGCCAATTTGATCCGCGACGACCCGCAATTCGGGACGCTCTGCACCGAGCTTCAGCATCGTCAGCAGGAAGTTCCTACCGCGTCGGCCATACACCCAGCTCGTCCGCAGGATCAGATGCGCACATCCGGTCGCAGTGATCGCCCGTTCACCCTCGAGCTTCGCCGCCCCATATGCGTTCAACGGATTCGGTGTGTCGGTTTCCACATACGCGCACCCTTTCGTACCGTCGAACACATAATCGGTCGAGTAGTGAATCAGCGTGCCACCACTACGTGCCGCTTCTTCGGCGAATACGCGCGGCACGTCGACATTCAGGCGTCGCGCGAGGTCGACTTCGCTCTCAGCCTGGTCCACCGCTGTATAAGCGGCCGGGTTCACAATCAGGGTCGGCTTCAGATCTCTCACAAAGGCGCGCACACGATCAAGATCGGCAAGATCGAGCATCGACCGGTCACACGGTACGACGCGGCCGAGCCCCTGGAGCGATCGCAACAGTTCGAAACCGACCTGGCCGGTTACCCCGGTTACGAGAATCGTCGGCTCTTGCGCTGTATTCTGTCTCAAGCGTAGACCTCGGCTTCACTGAGCCGTGCGCCTGCGGCATCTTTGGCTGCCAGCAACGGTTCTGTATCGATCGGCCATTCGATCCCGATCTCCGGGTCGTTCCACACGATACAGCGCTCGTGCTCGGGATACCAGTAGTCGGTCGTCTTGTAAAGGAACTGCGCAGCATCGGACAGCACGACGAAGCCATGCGCGAAACCGGGTGGAATCCATAGCTGCCGATGGTTCTCGGCCGACAGCACGACTCCGACCCACTTGCCAAAATTCGGTGAACTCTTGCGGATGTCGACCACGACATCGAATACCTCACCCTCCACGACACGCACAAGCTTCCCCTGTGCGCGCCGAACCTGGTAGTGCAAACCGCGCAGCACCCCTTTTGCGGAACGCGAATGATTATCCTGAACGAATTCAACACCAGCCGTCACGCGCTCCGCAAACTCCCGCGCGTTGAAGCTTTCATAAAAATAGCCCCGCGCATCGCCGAACACCTTCGGTTCGACGATTTTGACTTGCGGCAGAGCCGTTTCCGTTACTTGAATTGCCATGCGACCTGATCCGAAAGGAGGTGTTCGAGATAACGCCCGTAGCTGTTCTTTGCCAGCGGTACGGCAAGCTTGCGCAACTGATCCGAGTCGATCCACTGCCTGCGATAAGCGATCTCTTCAGGACAGGCCACGACAAGCCCTTGCCGCTTCTGCAATGTTGCGATGAACGTCGCCGCATCGATAAGAGAATCGTGCGTACCGGTATCAAGCCACGCGTAGCCGCGCCCCATGATCTCCACGTCGAGCTTGCCGTCGGCGAGATAGCGGGAATTCACGTCGGTGATCTCGAGTTCGCCACGCGCCGATGGCTTGATATCGGCGGCAATTTCACACACCTGGTTATCGTAGAAGTACAAGCCGGTCACCGCATAGTTCGAGCGCGGCATGGCCGGCTTCTCCTCGATCGACAGCGCGCGAAATTCCTTGTCGAATTCGACGACGCCATAACGCTCGGGATCCTGCACGTGATACGCGAACACCGTCGCACCCGACTCCTTCGCGTCCGCACGCTCGAGTTGTTTCGCCAGATCGTGCCCGTAGAAGATGTTGTCACCGAGAATCAGCGCCGACGGATCGTTGCCGATGAAATCCCGGCCGATGATGAACGCCTGCGCGAGCCCGTCCGGCGACGGCTGCACTGCGTAGCGAATATTCATCCCCCACTGGCTGCCATCGCCAAGCATCGCCTCGAAGCGCGGCGTATCCTGCGGTGTCGAAATGATCAGTATGTCGCGGATCCCGGCCACCATCAGCGTGGACAGTGGGTAGTAGATCATCGGCTTGTCGTACACCGGCAGGAGCTGCTTCGATACGACATGCGTGATCGGATACAGGCGAGTGCCGGACCCGCCCGCGAGAATGATGCCTTTACGTGCCATCGGCCATGCCCTCAAGTGCGTTGCGCGTAATTCGTCTCTACCCACTTGCGATATTCGCCGGACACGACGTCGTCGACCCACGCCTGATTGTCGAGATACCAGCGCACCGTCTTCGCCAGCCCCGTCTCAAACGTCTCCAGCGGCTTCCACCCCAGTTCGCGCGCGAGCTTACGCGCGTCGATCGCGTAGCGGCGGTCGTGACCGGGGCGATCCGTCACGTAGGTAATCTGGTCACGATAGGAGCCCGCTGCTTTCGGACGCGCGCTGTCGAGCAGGTCGCACAGCGTATGCACGACGTCGAGATTCTTCTTCTCGTTCCAGCCGCCGACGTTGTACGTCTCGCCTGGCGTGCCGCGCGCAAGCACCTCGCGAATAGCGCTGCAATGATCGCCAACGTATAGCCAGTCGCGCACGTTCTGCCCGTCGCCATAGATCGGCAGTTGCTTGCCCGCAAGTGCGTTGGCGATCATGAGCGGAATCAGCTTCTCGGGAAACTGATATGGACCGTAGTTGTTGGAGCAGTTCGTCGTCAGCGTCGGCAGGCCATACGTATGGTGATACGCACGCACGAGATGATCGGAGCCGGCCTTCGTCGCGGAGTACGGGCTGTTTGGCGAATACGGTGTCGTTTCCGAGAATTGAGGATCGGTCGGGGACAACGACCCATATACCTCGTCGGTCGACACGTGCAGGAAGCGAAATGCGGCCTTGTCGGCATCACTCAGCACGCCCCAGTGCGCGCGCGCTGCTTCGAGCAACGTAAACGTACCGACGACATTGGTCTGCACGAAATCGGCTGGACCATGGATCGAACGATCAACATGGCTTTCTGCGGCGAAATGCACGACGGCGCGCGGCTTGTGCTCTGCAAACAGCGTATCGAGCGCAGCACGATCGCAAATATCGACAAGCGCAAACACATGTTTCGGATTGCCACTCAGCGACTGCAGCGTGCTCAGATTGCCGGCATAGGTCAGCTTGTCGACATTGAGCACGGGCTCATCATTGTGGCGCAGCCAATCGAGAACAAAGTTGGCGCCAATAAAACCCGCACCGCCCGTCACCAAGATCATGAGACTTCCTCTATAAATGTGCAGCACCCCAGTCGGGCGCTCGCCCCAAGGCACATTGCGGACGGCGACGCCCGGGGCCGCGTCAGGCCCGGATTTTAACCGGTCGCCATGATCGCAATGTCACGAAGTGCTAATTTTTGCGAGAGAAAGCGCAATTATAGGAAATCGCGAGAAGCAAAACTCATGCCGGTAACAAATTGATACACGTCACCCCGTGCATCGTCGGGAAACGACCGGTTGACATAGTATTCACATCGCACCCGATATAGCGTCCACTGTTCTACCGACCCACCCGCTTTGCATCGAGCCCCCCCTTACACACTCGCAAAAACTGCGGCGCAGGCAAGCGCCTAGCGACGGAGATCGTTCAGGCACTTGCTCACGGTCTTTGGGCGGCCCGACCAAAGTATGCCGAGAGCTAGCGCACGACCGCCAGCAGACTCCTGACCGCGATTGCCCACCAAGCCTTCAGTTGCCCATCCGCCTACGCCAACCTCACTCCCGTCATCCGACGCTCAGGTTCGTCGACCCCCGTTGAGCATTCATTCGGACGCGGAAACAAGGTGCTCAAGCGCCTTGCCCTTACTGCCCTTCTCCGCATTGCCAGCCCCCGTCTCGCGGGCTTGCTGCGCCCGCAAATTCCAGCAGGCAAGCGTCACAATCAAGCGCTCGTTGCGCTCTCACGACGACGCGGCGATGTTCTGTCCACCATGCTGCGAACAGCACCATTTACCCCCCGAGTCAGCCCCGAGTGCTTGAAGATACACATAGCTCTCCGCTTATTGGGTCACCGGGAATTCGCGCGGCAAAGACACCAGCCGTGACGTTATGAAAACGACCTTTCAGCAAGCTTCCCCGCCTAAAGTCGCTCCATCCAGTTTCGATAGGCCGACGAACGCGTCAGAAAGTACGGTCGAATCACGTAGCCCAAAGTATCAAAAACTCTTCGATGCCTTCTGTAGATGCGAATGGCGTCTTGAGGGACTATCAAACGGCGCCAGAGCCCGGGACTTCCCTGCCACCCGTGCCGGTTCGGCGTCGCACGCATCTTCTCGATACTGAGGTGCGCCAGCCAGGGAACAACATCCTGCGCACGCCCCCCCAACGCAGCGATCTGATTGCCAAGCACCACTTCAGGGTTCGCAACGGCATCTTCGTAGCGAAGGCGAAGCACCTCGGGATCGCTCCACCATTGATAGGTGATCGAAAGCAGATCTTCAGCGCCCATGCTAAGAGCGTACTCAAGAAATTCGGGCGAGGATGGGCTGGCGCTCGCCAATTCCCCCGGCAATTTCACATTCCCCTCAAGCCATCGGCTCGTTCCCGGTTCGTATCGAATATAGTGCAGCACCGACACGAGAACGTCGAGCGGGTGTCTTGCCACCGTCAATGTCCGAAATTGATTCGCGCGAAGCCAAGCTTGAAAGTTCGGTTCGCGATACCAATGGATCTGAAGAAAACACCTAGGCGGCAAAACGACGGGAGCGTCGAGATAATTGTGAACAGCGATCTCCTGCATGGACAGTGCGCCAGCAAGCGTTGATCTGATCCATGAATTACCGCTCCGCGGGGAACTCACCACCGCGATACGCAAAATTTCGCTAGATGGGCAATCCTGAGCGTTGGTGGACACACTATCTCCTGTAACTCGCATATACATTCTAGATAACGAAAGGTCTCGTACAGTCGATTCAATCAGCGACGCGCCTCCCCCACCTCATTCTGCAGCACGACGGCACACTGACAGCGGAAGTCATGACCGTAGTCCGGCGAGTTGCGTCGCCTGCCCCACGCTCGTGTCGCCGGCCCGCGTTGGAATCAGAAGTCCCGCGACCACCGACAATCTGCCGATAGGCCGCACCGATTCGACGGACCAGACACATCCTTCGGCGCGACACCGTAAGCACTGATATAGCGGCACGCTTAATACACAAGTCACCCGAAAGGTCTGGTGCACTCGTCACGCAGACCCACTAGCTTTGTCATGCGCACCGGCACTTGCTTGTCGACTCCACTTGTCTTCCATCAGGCGCAGCGACTACGCCCAGCGCTTCACGCTACGCATACCCCTCCGCACCAAACTCAACCCAAGCATTCAGTGACGTACGGACTCACTATCTTCGGCGGAACAGAAAACCAGTTCAATGTCCGGATTCATGTACGACACTGCTGTCGAGACGTTGCTGACAATGTGGAGAAGCACATTGCAGTGCGCCATGGTCATCGCATCGCGAATCACTTCCCAAGCCATCCTAATGTTCCAATTGTCCGGATTTGCAGCAACCAAGTGTTGCACCTGAAAGCCTTCTGCACGGCGCTCCTCTGCCCCCAACTGGTCGTAGCGTGCATCTTCAGCCTCGGTCGTTCGACGAACGTCCTCGTAGCAAAAGATCTTATCGCCGAATTCTTCCTTGAAGACATTGATTACTCGATCCTGATCCGTTGCAAGAAATACCGCCCAGTCCGGCGAATCCTTTTCGAATCCCCGAGCCTCGAGCTGACGCTTAATCCCGTCTATATACGATTGGATGTGTGCGATTTTTCCGCTCGGCTGCTCGATCACGTGACTCGGATGCTTGACGTGCGCCGCGATCATAAACTTCCCCGCAAAGCGCTCCCGAAATTCATCCAATTCACATCGGTATCGAGGACGCAAATGCACATGATCCTTGAACACCTTGTTGTATTGAGAGCGAATGCGAGAAAACTGACCGCTCTTATACAATTTGTACGCGTGGACATAAGTAAGCTGTGGCTCGCGCTCGTGATTGAATACCGCGACAGGAGGACGTCCCTTTGCGTACAAGAAGTCCTCGTCGTCCATATCTGCGTCGCTGAGGCCGTAGAGCGGCTCGAACAGCTTAGACCAGACATTTCCTTCGTTCGGGCGCCCATAGCAAAAGCTCATGAATTGAGCCGTACCTACGCGCTTCATCATGCGATCCACGTTCCAGTCTGGCAAGACCATGTGACACCGCTTGTCACGTTGGTCCCACACCAAATGGCTCATGAATGCATTGAATACTGAGAAGAAGCCGCCGTCATGGGACTGCACAACGGTACGATCGATGCCAGGAAGTGATGCAGAACGATGTCCCAGAAGTCGCTCCACGGTCGCCGGTAATTCGGTCGGCAATCTGGCAAAGCGTGAACCGCATTGCCGAGGCCGAAATGACCGAAGCTTGGTATCAATCAACTCACCGTAATTCAGCTCCAGACCAGTAAAACTGAACTCGGCAGCAAGTTGCCGTCGCGCACGCACCGAAGTCGCGCTTATGCCGGATGAAATGTATTCAAAAGCTTCCGCGAGCGCTACGCTAATGTCATCGATGTTTGCAGCAAATTGCCGGCCGACGACGAGATTATCGATTTCGGGGTAGCGCGCCGGCATCGCAATAGTAGCCGGTATAGCAAAGACGCCAGGTGTCGAAATCAGATCGTTATGACCGCCTACAGCTGTTACTGCGAGTACTTTCCCCAACGCCAAGGCTTCTCGCGGCCCGATGGAATATCCCTCACCGCGGGAGCAATTCACGAAAACGTCACAATCTTCGATCAGCGAATTTTTCTCTTCATCAGTCAGAGGAGCACAACTGATGACAATATTTGCTGCCTTTCTGGAGTCGACCAGTTTCTTGACGCGTTCGAAACTTGAGCCGATCGCTAGATTTGAATGTATCGTGAGCTCCACGTCCTGTCGATCACCGAAAGCACGAATGAAGCCCTCGACAAGCGCCTCGACGCCTTTACGCGCATGAAATGCCGCAATCGAACAGAATTTAATCTTACCATCCGACGGAGCCCTATAGGGGCGACTCAAGAGCCCTTCAATGTCCAAAGCGAGTGGCAGTGTACCCATCCCTATCTCGACGCCTGATTTCCGAGCCACGTCTTCCAAGTGCCGGCTCATGAAGAGCGCAAAATCGAAGTGCTCGTTAAGCACCTTGACCCATTGAGACGGTAACTCATCGGAGTCGTAAGCGATATGAGCAAATCGCAATGCCCCGGGCGGAACCAGGGTGTAATTCAAGTCATACGCACCGTTCCAAAGCACGTCCGCATAGAAGACAACCTTCGCCTGGGAAAGATCCGTGCAAACGGGGACCACCGTTCCGTTCGGCAGTACGATTTCGCGCTCAGTACGAAAATGCGGCTCAGTCGGAAAAATGGAAACAGCATAAAATCGGCTCAACATCTCACACGCTGCATAAGTCACAGCGCCGATTCCAGTGCCGAAAGTGCAGCGACCAATGACGCAAATCGAATTCGATACCAAAATTTGCTCCATTAATACTAGGATCGGCGTTGCATCATGCGCTTTAAACATCGCAGCGGGCCGGTCAATTTCCACGATGTACTCTGAAGCACCGCATGCAGCGCGGCCGACACACGCTCGTCTTGTAAGCGGAGCGGACCGATCATGTGCTCAAGTTCGTCCACCTTCCCCTGCAAACGTCCCCTTTCCTGGTTCAACCAAGCAACATGCCTGGATGACTCGTCGATCCTTTCCTGCAAGCGCACCCTTTCCTGGCTTAGCCAAGCAGCATGCCTGGATGACTCGAACAGTTCCTGGTAGGCCGTGTCGCGCTCGGCGCTCAACACTTGTCCGGACTTTTCACTCTCAGTCAATCGCGCGCGTAACTCGACCAATTGGGTGCGATGATTCTCGAAATCTCCCTCACTTGCCGCAAGCCGCGCCTTGAGTTGGGTGATCTCCTCGTGCGAAATCTTGGAATCCTTCACAACACAATCTTGGCTTGAGCCTTCCAAAACAACTTGCGACGCCTGCTCGTCATACGCTTGATTCGTCACGTTGCGATATTTGCTGTTCAATCGCGCCTCTAATTCTTCTCGTGCGCCCTTTTCCAAAGACCATCCCTCATGAGCCTCTTGCAACTGCCGCCGCGATTCAATGAGCTGCTGCTCCAGATCCATCGCACGCCGAATCATGTCGGACTCCGACGCCCGAATAAATCCGTCAAACCAGTTCGGCGGAACCATAAAGGCGTGTTTCAATTCATCTATCTTTTCTGCCGACACGTAGAAGCGATTCAGACCATCGAAATAGACGAAATGATATTTCGCTTCCAGCAAAAGGGTTTCCCACCCGTCATGTGACGGTATCTGAGAATTCGGCTCCGTAGCCTCGACCAGGATGATCCAGGGGCGAAAGGTATTGAAATCAGCACTCGCCAGCACCTCTCTTTCGTTACCTTCAACATCAATCTTGAGGAAATGGACCGGCCTTTCGCCGACATACGTCTCGCATATATCGCGCAATGTCGTGACCGCTACGGTTACCTCACTGATGTTCCAGTTCGCACTCCTATACCCCTCGGCAAGCCTTTGAATGCCCGTCGAAATCCCGTTACCACCATCCACTGCGAAATACCGGGCGACCGTGTGTTTGTTCTCCACGGCAACCTGTAGATTGACGTCTTGAGGTCGCGCCTGGGCCAATCTATCGAACGGCCCTGGCATCGGCTCGATGTTTATGCCACGCCAGCCACGCTCGTAGAATGCTGCGGTTACCGAATCTGCATATGGCTCGGCAGCGCCGACATCTATGTAGAATCCGCGATCGACTTTAGCGAGCGCGCGCCGGAGCATCACATCTTCATAGTTCTGCGCGTACGATACAAATTTCATCGATCAAACAACTCGAATGACCACATGTTAGAGAAATGGTGTGCAACCCCTTCACACGCGAGCACACCCGGGCAATACCATGCAATTACTTTCTGGCGGACGCGACGTTCTTGCAATACCAGTCGTAAGTAATCGCCAACGCTTCGTCGAACGAGAGTCGTGGCTTGAAGCCCAACGCCGTCAGACGCGAGATGTCGTATGCACGCAGTTTTTGACCATCCGGCTTTGTCGCGTCCCATTCCACGCTGCCGCTGAAGCCCGAAATCTGGCAAAGCGTGTCGACCGTATGCCGAATCGTGTGCGATTGGCCAGTCGCTAGATTGATAGCGCCCGTATGATTTTCGGCGATAAGGCGAAGCGCGTACGCGGCGTCGCCACTGAAGAGAAAGTCCCGTTCAGCCTTCCCAGACCCCCAGACCGAAATGGGCTGCCCTAGAACAGACGCACGATAGAACTTCGACACAAGCGACGGAATGACATGTCCGAATTTCTCATCGAACTTATCGTGCGGACCAAAGAGATTGGTGGATACGCAAAATGCGTAGTCCATTCCGTATTGGTCTTTGTAGGCCTCGAGCTGCGCAAGCATACCGCGCTTGCTGTGTGCGTACGGAGCCTCAGAATGATGCGGCGCTCCAACCCAGATTTCCTCTTCCGACATCGGGAGACGGACCTGATCAGAGTAAATAGCTGTCGAGCCCATGGCGACAAACTTCTTGCATCCTGTCTGACGTGCCGCCTCAACTACGTTGGTGTTGATTCGAACGTTGTCCAGATACGCGATGCCTCGATTGGACATATTTCCCATGATGCCGTACACCCGTGCCGCCATATGGAAAACGATAGTCGGGCGCAATTCATCGAACATTTTTTCAGTCGCGCTTTGATCTCTAAGATCGACGTCACTGCTCGTAATTGCGACCACGTTCGAGTAGCCCGAGTCCGCCAATTCCTGCTTTAATGCGTGGCCGATCACCCCACCCGCACCCGTAATCAAGACGCTTTCTTCAGATTCCGCCATTCCTAAACTCTCCAAATTTTAACCATTTGCTTTCCCGTCAAACGCTTCGCGAGCGCAATCGAGTTCAACGTTGGAAGAGCACATGATGCAGCAAACTTTACAATCTCAACAATTATACAGACACTACGCTACCGACAACCCTGCCCTCCCCCACGAGACAACAGCAAGTACGATGCGTCGTGGATTCTTCAACACAATTGCTCAACACGCAGCGGGGCGAGGAAGACGGAAATCGTCACGCTCCAAGACAGATGTAAGCTGTGGACGGGACCGCCGGCCACGAGCATAACTCAGCACTTGTGCATGTGGGCAATTTCGGGCACGACGCGCGCCGACCTACCCGGCTGTCCTCGCAACCGCACAGTGGACGCGTCATGATAACGTTCCTATATTGCGCCCATAAGTTTCAGCAGCCTCGTTCGCGCACGAATAGGCGCATTTCCACATTGTCGAAGGTGACGATCAGACACAGCGCACTTCCTTATCAGCCGTTTTCCGGCTCAGCAGAAGGCCCCCCGTCACGACCCCAAAACCACCGAATTCGCGTCAGTACGGCGGAAGTGTCCATAACGGAGCTGCGTTGGGATGCTCGGTCGGGTGCCCTCGATGGCTGCATCGTCAGTGCGAAACAATTGAACGGTGGCTCGTCGCGCAGCGCACGGATCGTTGGCAAGTGAAGCCGCACTCGCGTCTGGCACGCGTTGCCAATACTGCAAGTGGTGGAATGTTGACGGATGGCGGCAGCGTCGAGCTGCTCGATGTAGCGCAACGCAACGTCGTAATCTGACGAATCTTCGAAGCCGACACGAAATCCGCCCCTTCTCCGCGAGCCGTTTGTGGAACGCGCCCGGGCGGCAAAACATGCTCTGCGAATAGACGAGACGCGAGTCCCAGACACCATCGAAATTGGGGGGGGGCGTGACGAATGCCAGACGCGTCTATCGCGTCTTTATCAGAATAAAAAATGCGAACCTACGGCTTCACAACAATCGCATCGATCACGATCGCGCAACAACCTCGTTCCGCACTGCCGTCTCGCGGAGGACGGACATCGAATGGATGAACTGGACGGGATGAATCGAGCCACGCATGCTGCCTAGCAAACCGTGGCCGATTACATCGCCCGCACCACTCTACGATTCGGCTGCACGCGTGTCGATCGCACGCTCTGCAGAATCGGCAGTTGTCCCGTGCGCCGCCGACATCAAGGTGTCGAGTGACGCAGAGGTCGTTATCCGCAACGCGGGCGAAATAATCTAAAAAGGACTGAATGAGGCAGCCGCGCACTGCAAGCCATCAACGATCAATAGGGCGAAACATGCTGCGTGCGCAACGATCGCGCACTCGGCTTCGGCACATCGCAGGCCGGCGGACGACTCGGGAATCGCTTCGTGGCCGGCTTGTGCAAGCGGAGTGCTGCCGCAACCCATGATCTTGCACGCACTCCTGAAGTACGTCGCTAAGATATCGAGCAATTCGCAGTTCTAAACGCAGGTGTCGGGCAGCATCAGTGGCCAAACACGATAAGACGCAGTCAACCGATCGCACTCCGCCAGGATTGGCTCGTCACCGGACATCATTCCGTCGTGTGCAGTCGTAATCACGCGTGCACTCCGTGTTCAGCCTGTCGTCGCCTCGTACTCCGCCACGACTTCCTCCGTCGGCCCGAAAGCGCGCACACGACCACGCTCCATCCAAAGAACCTTGTTGCACACTTTGCGGATCTCGGAGTTCGAGTGCATCGCGAGCACGACGATTTCGGCCCGGCTATGAAGATCCGCCAATCGCGCTTCCGCCTTGTGCATGAACGATGCATCGCCGACACCCATCACTTCGTCGAGCAACAGGATTTCGGCATCGACTGCCGTCGACACTGCAAACGCGAGCCGCACCTTCATGCCGCTCGAGTACGTACGAATCGGCAGGTCCAGGTAATCGCCGAGTTCGCAGAAATCAGCGATTTCGCGCTGCTTCACACGGATCTCCGCATCCGACATGCCGAGCAACAGCCCTCTGAGCCGAATGTTCTGCATGCCGGTCGAGTTCTCGTCCATGCCGAGGCCGATATCGAGGAGCGGCACCACTTTTCCTTCACGCAACAACTGGCCCGACGACGGCGGATAGATGCCCGCCATCGCACGAAGCAATGTCGACTTCCCCGCGCCGTTGTGTCCGATCAGGCCGACGCGATCGCCGCGCTCAAAACGAAAACTCACGTCGTCGAGCGCGCGAACGACGATCACGCCGTCGTTGCCCTCGGCGATCCTGTTGCGACGCCCCATGTTGAGCACCTGCTTCTTGAGCGAGCGCCCCTGCACGTCGAAGATCGGCAAATCGAGCGTTACGCTCTGCAATTCGATAAACGCCATATCGTATCTCTCAGACCCAGTACGGAATGCGCTTCAGATAACGCCCAGTCATCAACATGGCGACAGGCCACCCAATCGCGGCCATGCCAACCGTCACGCCCCAGGTCAATTCGCTGGGCATTTGCCCGATCAACGGGCCACGCACCAGGTCGATCAGATACGCGAGCGGATTCCACTCGACAATGAAAGAGAAGCGATTCAGCGCATCGGGGCGGAAAATGATGGGTGTCACGTAGAACGCGACCTGGAGCAATGCGCTGACGATCTGAGGCAGATCGCGAAAACGCGCCGACAGCAGGCCAACCACCATCGCGATCCATGTGGCGTTCAGGACATACACCAGCAGTGCCGGAATGAATACCGGCAACGTCTCCCAACTCTTCACGCCGTAAATTGCCAGTAGCGCGACGACGATCACGAAGTTGTGGCCAAGGACGATCAGGTTTCGCCACACGACCTGCAGGATATAGATCAGTTTCGGCGTGGCCATTTGCCGGATATAGGGCGCGCTGCTGATGTACGCGACGCTGCCTTCCACGATGGTCGTCGAAAACAAGCCCCACAGCACGATGCTGGCGGCAAGAAACGGCAGGTATTCGTTGATCTTCTGCCCGAACAACGTGCCGTAGACAACACCGAGCGACGAGATCATTACACCCATACTGATCGTGAGCCAGAACGGCCCCAGGCGCGAACGCGCATAGCGTTGCCGAATTTCAAGCCAGCCGAGCAGGGTCCACAACCGCCACGCCGTAATGCTTTTCTTTAGGTCCGCAAGTGAAAGGGTCAGCATGCAAGCTTTCAAAAATGAAGGAATAAGGGCGCAGTACAGAATCGTCGAGCATGTCAGAGCGCCCCGGCATGTCAACGAGCCACGCCTGCCCCGGTACGGCAGCAGCCAACTGGGTCAGGCAAGACCACACGATTCGGATAATTTGGCGTCCCTGTGGACACACGACAAGCACGCCGCGAACGTTGCCACGCGGCAATCCGCAAGAGGCAACATCTACCCGCGTCGCCTCAGGCCCGGCATTTTACCCGGTCGCCATGCCCGCCAGAGTCATCTGATGGTAATTTTCGCGCGGGAGCCGACAATTATAAGAAGCGGCCGGACGCAAAAGCCATGCTGCTAACAACTTGAAACAGCGATCCCAACGCGTATCGACCGCAAAAAGGCAACCGCGTAGTCGCCCGATTAGTGTCGGATGACAATTTTCTGGGCAGGCCTATTTCGGCCGGACTTTTGCTACCGTACGCTTGACCCTGAACGTCCACGAACCCATGACCTCTCCCCCCATCGCCATCGGCGACATCCAAGGCTGTCATTCAGCTTTCCAGTCGCTCTCCGAAAAGCTTTCAGCCCCCGCCGACACCCCGCTCTGGATCGCCGGCGACGTCGTCAACCGCGGCCCGAGCTCCCTCGCCGCATTGCGCGCGGTCGTCGACCTCGGCCCGCGCGCGACCGCCGTGCTCGGCAACCACGACCTCCACCTGCTCGCGGTCTCGGCCGGCATCCGCACGGAACGCCCGGGCGACACGATTGGCGAAATCCTCGACGCGCCCGACGCCGACGCACTGCTCGACTGGGTCCGCCACCGCCCGTTCGCCCATTTCGAAAACGACATGCTGCTTGTTCACGCAGGCGTGTTGCCGCAATGGGACGCCACGCTCGCACTGGAACTCGCGGACGAGCTGCAACGCGCGCTGCGCGCACCCGACTGGCGCGACACCCTGCAAGGCCTGTACGGCAACGAGCCGAACCAATGGAGTCCGAACCTCAAAAAACGCGACCGGATGCGCGTCGCATTCAACGCGTTCACGCGCCTGCGGTTCTGCACGCCCGACGGCGCGATGGAGTTCAAGGCGAACGGCGGCCCCGACACCGCACCGCCCGGCTACCTGCCGTGGTTCGACGTACCGGCGCGCCGCACCGAGAACGTGACGGTCGTGTTCGGCCACTGGGCCGCGCTCGGCCTGATGCTGCGCGACAACGTCGTCGCGCTCGATTCGGGATGCGTATGGGGAAATCAATTGTCGGCCGTACGACTGACGGCCGACCCGGCGCAGCGCACGGTCACGCAGGTGCAGTGCGAAGCGTGCCGCACGGCGGGCGGCGAGTAGCCCGCACGCGATACGCGCGGGCGGAATAAAGCATCAGCCCTCGCGCCCCGGCACCGGCTCCTCGGCAGCCGCATCGCCCGCTGCACCGCCGCCGACTTCGATTGCCGGATACGCGTGCCGCTCGAGCTCGGCCAGCGCGTCGGGCGACGGCTTGCCGACCTTCGCCTGCATCGCTTCGAGCGCGGCCGCGATCGCGTCGCGCGCCGCCGCCGAAGTCGTGCGGCGGTCACCGCCCGGCGCGATCGGCTCGCACACGTACAGGTGCGCAACCAGCGGGCCGCCGCGCAGCACCATGTCGAGCGACATCCCGAGCGACAGCTCGCCCGTATACGCCGGCGCGACCGACTGCCGCCGCTGCGCGTCCTCGTACATCAGGCAGATCGGCTGCACCGAGCAGCCGGCCGATACCGACGCCTGGAACAGGTTCGCATGGAACGGCAGCAGCGACTGCCCGTCCGACGTCGTGCCTTCCGGAAACACGCACATCAGCCCGCCGTTGCGCAGGCGCTCGGCCATCTCGTGCATGATCCGCATCGCCTCGGTACGCTTCTCGCGCTGCAGGAACACGGTGTCGAGCTTCTCGGCGAGCCAGCCGACGACCGGCCACTGCCGCACCTCGGCCTTCGACACGAACGGCGTCGGCCGCCACGCGTTGATCGCGTAGATGTCGAGCCACGACACGTGATTGCCGACCACGAGCGCGCTCGCGTCGAGCCGCGCGCCGTCGTTGTGGACGACGAGGCGCATCCCGCAGATCCGCAGCATCTTGAGCGACCAGCGGCGCGTCATCTCGGCGCGGCGCGCGGGCGTGACATGCGAAAAGCGCAGCGCGACGATCGCCATGCCGCGCAACAGGTGAAAAACGAGACGCAGCTTGCGAAGAGCGGTCATGGCGAGGATCCGGCGTGGTTCAGTGGCGCTCGAACGCGACCTGCCCCGCCACGAGCGTCGTGCGCACGCAGGCCGGCAGTTCGTAGCCGAGGAACGGCGAGTTGTGACCCTGGCTCTTCAGCGCGCGCGGCTCGACGCGCCAGTGCGCGCGCGGGTCGAACACGCACAGGTCGGCCGCACTGCCCTCGGCCAGACGGCCTGCCGGCAACTGCAGCACGTCGGCCGGCGCCGCCGTGATGCGGCGCAGCGCCTGCGCGAGCGGCGTGTTCGTTTCATCGGCCCACTTCACCGTGAGCGACAGCAGCAGTTCGAGCCCCGTCGCACCCGGCGTCGCTTCGGCGAACGGCAGCAGCTTCTCGTCGTCGTCGACCGGCGTGTGATCGGAACAGATCGCGTCGATCGTGCCGTCGACAAGCGCCGCGCGGATCGCTTCGCGATCGCGCTCGCCGCGCAGCGGCGGGTCGAGCCGGAATTGCGAATCGAAGTAGCCGATGTCGACGTCTATCAGGTGCAGGTGGTTCACGCCGACGTCGCACGTCACGGGCAGCCCCTCGGCCTTCGCCGCACGCACGAGCGCGAGCCCGGCCGCCGACGACAGGCGCGCGAGGTGCACGCGCGCGCCCGTCACGCGCATCAGTTCGAAAATCGTGTGCAGCGCGATCGTCTCGGCCGCGACGGGCACGCCGGACAGCCCGAGCCGCGACGCGAGCGCGCCGCTCGCGGCGACACCGCCACGGCCGATGAACGCGTCGAGCGGACGCAGCCATGTCGTGTAACCGTAGGTGCTCGCGTACTGCAGCGCACGCAGCAACACCTGCGTGTCGCGCACCGGCACGTTCGCGTGCGTGAAGCCGACGCAGCCCGACTCGGTCAGCGCGACCATCTCGGTGATCACTTCGCCCTTGAGGCCGACGGTGAGCGCGCCGAGCGGATGGACGTTCGCCTGGTGGAGGTTGCGGGCGCGGAACTTGAGCATTTCGACGAGGCCCGGCTCGTCGAGCACGGGGTCGGTGTCCGGCGGGCACACGAGGGTCGTGACACCGCCCGCAACGGCCGCGGCCATCTCGGACGCGAGCGTCGCCTTGTGCTCGTAGCCCGGCTCGCGCAGTCGCGCGCACAGGTCGACGAGACCGGGGGCGACGATCAGGCCCGTCGCGTCGATCGTCTTCTCCGCGTTGAAACCGGCCGGCGCCGTGCCGAGCGCGGCGATCTTGCCGTCCGCGACGAATACGTCGGCCTGCCGTTCGGTGCCGGCGACCGGGTCGATCAGCGTGCCGCCTTGGATATGAATCTTCATGCGCTGTCTGTGAATGCGTTGATTGCGTGAATAAGGATGCGCGAAGGCGGGCTCAGTCGCTGTTGCCGGCGACGATGCCCATCACCGCCATCCGCACGGCGATGCCGAACGTGACCTGGTTGAGGATCACCGACTGCGGACCGTCGGCGACCTGCGAGTCGATCTCGACGCCGCGGTTCATCGGGCCCGGGTGCATCACGATCGCGTCGGGCGCGGCGAGCGCGAGGCGCTCGGGCGTCAGGCCCCAGGTCTTGAAGTATTCCTGCGCGGACGGCAGCAGCGCGCCGCTCATCCGCTCGTTCTGCAGGCGCAGCATGATGATCACGTCGACGCCCTTCAGCCCTTCGTCGAGGTTGTGGAACACCTTCACGCCCATCTGCTCGAGACCGCCCGGCAGCAGCGTGCGCGGGCCGATCGCGCGCACTTCCGGCACGCCGAGCGTGGTGAGCGCGTGGATGTCCGAGCGCGCGACGCGCGAATGCAGGATGTCGCCGACGATCGCCACGCGCAGCTTCGTGAAGTCGCGCTTGTAGTGACGGATCGTGTACATGTCGAGCAGGCCCTGCGTCGGGTGCGCATGTCGGCCGTCGCCGGCGTTGATCACGTGCACGTGCGGCGCGCAGTGCTCGGCGATCAGGTACGGTGCGCCGCTCGATGCGTGGCGCACGACGAACAGGTCGGCATGCATCGCCGACAGGTTGTTGATCGTGTCGAGCAGCGACTCGCCCTTGCTTGTCGACGACGCGTTGATGTTCAGGTTCAGCACGTCGGCCGACAGGCGCGTCGCGGCGATCTCGAAGGTCGTACGTGTGCGCGTCGAGTTCTCGAAGAACAGGTTGAACACCGACTTGCCGCGCAGGAGCGGCACCTTCTTCACCTCGCGGTCCGTCACGCTGACGAACTGCTCGGCCGTATCGAGAATGTGATTGACGATCGAGCGCGGCAGCCCCTCGATCGACAGCAGGTGTTTCAGCTCGCCGTTTTTCGTGAGCTGCGGGTTGCCCTTCAGGAAACCGTAGCGGAACCGCTCGGGGCTCGCGGCCGCAGCGGGATTGCCGGTGCGGCCAGTGGTGTCGGTGGTCATGGTGTGCGTGATTCCAACTATGCAAACGGGCCGCGGTACGAACCGGCGGCCCGGGATACGGTTTCGCGGTTCGGTCAGGCGCCGTGCGCCTCGATGCGCAGCGTCAGCTGCGCGGCCTCGTCGCGCGCGAGCACGAGCGTCGCATCGGCCGGCACGTCGAGCGTGCCGCCCGCGAAGCGCGCGGCGACCGGCAGCTCGCGGCCGCCGCGATCGGCGAGCACCGCAAGCTCGACCGCGGCCGGACGGCCGTAGTCGAACAGTTCGTTGAGCGCGGCGCGCACGGTGCGGCCGGTGTACAGCACGTCGTCGACGAGCACGATGCGCGCGCCGTCGACCTCGAACGGCAGCGACGTCGGGCTCGCCTGGCTGTGCAGCCCCTTCTTCGCGTAGTCGTCGCGATGCAGCGCGACGTTGACGACGCCGAACCCCGGCGCGCCGAGATCGCGCGCGAGGCGCTCGGCGAGCCAGGCGCCGCCGCTGTGAATGCCGGCGAGCCGCGGGCCGCCCGGCTCGGCGAAGGCCGTGCCGTATGCGTCGCGGATCTGGTCGAGCAGGACGCGGTAGAGCGCGTCGGCGTCAATGGTGCTCATGGTCGGACAATTGATCGAGATACTGTTGAAGGATCACGCGCGCGGCCTCGGCATCGAGCATCTCGGCACGCGCGCGCCCGCGCACGTTGCGCTCGCGCAGCCCGGCCTCGGCCTCGACCGACGAATAGCGTTCGTCGACCCACGTGACGGGCAACCCGAAGCGGCCGTTCAGCTGGTTGCCGAAGCGCTTCGCCTGCTGCGTCATCTCGTGCGGCGTGCCGTCCGGATGCATCGGCAGGCCGACGACGAGCGCGTCCGGCCGCCATTCGGCCAGCAGTTCGCCGACCGCCTTGAAGCGGTGCTCGCGGTTCAGGTTGGGAATCACGACGAGGGCGCGGGCCGAACGCGTCAGCGCATTGCCGATCGCGACGCCGATCCGCTTCTCGCCATAGTCGAACGCCAGGAGCGTCGCATCGCGCGCGCTCGCGCCACTCATGCGTGCCCTGCTTCGCCGGACAGCATCGACGAGCTGACGCCGAGCAGGCCAAGCGCGGCTTCGAAGCGCTCCTCGGCCGGCGTGTCGAACACGATGCGGGGATCGGCGGCCACGGTCAGCCAGCCGTTGCGGGAAATTTCTTCCTCGAGCTGACCGGCGCCCCAGCCTGCATGGCCGAGCGTCAGCAGGAAGCGTTTCGGGCCGGTGCCCGTCGCGACCGCCTCGAGCACATCCTTCGACGTCGTCATCTCGAGCCCGCCCTCGACCGACATGGACGAGTTGTAGTTCGCGCCCTCGACCGGCTCGTGCAGCACGAAGCCGCGCTCGGTCTGGACCGGACCGCCGAAGTACACGGGGATGTGCAGCAGCGGCTCGATGTCGAGCTTCAGGTCGATGCGGTTGAACAGCGATTCGAGGTCGATGTCGGTGGGACGATTGATGACGAGGCCGAGCGCGCCGCGCTCGCTGTGATCGCAAAGATAGACCACCGTTCCCGAAAACGTCGGATCCGCCATGTTCGGCATGGCGATCAGGAACTGGTTGGTGAGATTGATGCGATCGGAAGGCTTTGACATGGTTTGAATTTTAGCAAAGACGCCGCGACCTGACCGGGCCGCGATCAACAAGCAACGCCGCACGACGCTGGCAACGACGCGCGCGGATCACACGGCACTCTAACACGCGCGCGGGTGCTGTCGGCAGCGTGTTACCGGGCCGCCCGGCAAGGGTTGCCGCCGCGGTCGCGCCCCGCTGCGCGTCACGTCCGGCCGAGCGCCGCGCCGAGCGCTTCGGACGCCGCGGTCAGGTCCGGCGGTGCCATGCCCGCGGCGATCTTCAGCAGCGCGGCGCGCAGCATGTCGGACGCGCGGGCGTGTGCGTCCAAACCGCCGTCGGTGAGCGGCATGCCGTGCGCGGCACGACGCCACGCGAGCCCCAGCGTGTCGGCCAGCAACGCCGCGTGGCCGAGCCCGAGCGCGCATGCGGCCGTACCGACCCGGTAAGCGGCCGCGGATGCGCGCCATGCGGCCCCTGCATCGGCCGCGGCCGGATCGACGGCCAGATCGGCCATCGACGCGTCGGCGGTCTGCAGGAAATCCTCATACGCATGAGCGTTGACGGTGACGACGCCCAGCATGCGGGTGGGCGCCGTCGCGACGGCGTCGTGCTCGGCGCGCGCGGCGTCGGCCTCCCACAGCGCCTCGGACGCGGGCGTGCCGGCGACGTGCCAGTCCACGGTCAGCCCATAGTCGTGCAGCACGTCGACGAGCGCGACGTCTTCCGCGGCCGCGCCGAACAGCGCGAAATCGCGCCACAGCAGCGCCACCGTCTCGCGCACGAGCGCCGGCGGCGCACTGCGCCTGCCCTGCGCGTGCTCGCCGAGCAGCAGGTTGGTGCGTGCGAGGAAACGCTTCAGTTCGGGCGCGGCGCTGGCGCGCAGCGCGCGCAGGCACGCGGCGGCGAGCCGCCAGAAATCGTACGGCGCGCCGTCGGCCAGCGCGGTCAGGATCGTGTCGAGTTCGTCGAGCGCCGCGTCCTGCGTGCCGGGCGGTGCGCGCAGCACGCCGAGCAGCGCCTGCTCGTAACGGGCCCGCGCCCGGCTCGTGAATGCGTCGGGCAGCGCGCGCAGCGTCGCCGGCGGTATCGCGCGCCCGACGAGCGCCAGCACGTCGACCTGCACGCTCGCGTGCAGGTCGGCCGCGCTTTGCGCGCGCAGCGCACGGAAATGTTCGAACAGGATGGGCGAGCAGGCCAGCTCGCGCAGATTGTGGCGCTCGACCGCCGCGCGGAAATCGCTCAGCGCGAGACGCCACGCGGCGGAAGCCGGTTCGGCGGCGACCAGCGGCACCGTGGCGGCCAGTTGCCCGGCGAAACGGGCGGCTGGCAGCCAACCGGCCTCCGCCAGCACGGCGGCGGCGGCCGACAGCGGCGCGGCCGCGTCGTCCCGCTGCTGGAATGCATCGGCGGCCGCCGCGAGCCACGCGTCGGCCGCGCGCACGGCCCCGCCACGCGGGTTGGGCAGTGCGTCAGGGTGGGAAACGTTCGCCGGATCGGACGTCATGGACACGCGCGCCTGTCATCGTCAAGTCGCTCGCGCCAGCCGCGACGCGCGAGCGCCGGGCAAACGCGAGGCCGAAGCGGTGTGTCCGTGGGCCAAGGGTCCGGTCAGATCTGGACCATCTCGAAGTCTTCCTTGCGAGCACCGCATTCGGGGCACGTCCAGTTGATCGGGACGTCTTCCCAGCGCGTGCCCGGGGCGATGCCCTCTTCGGGCAGCCCGGCTTCTTCGTCATAAATCCAGCCACAAATCAGGCACATCCAGCTCTTGTATTCCATCTTAAGCCGCGTCGGGGAAAAGTCGGTAAATTCGGGAGCCATGATGGTACCGTGTCGGGGCCGGACTGCCTAGCAATCGCACTGGAGTCCGACGACTACGTTGCGCTGCGCTAAAAATTCCGTCGTGCGGGCCGGATTCCGCCGCATAATGGCTGAAAAGTGCGGCCTGCCGGGCAACACGGGGCCCAAACGCCCGATTCGCCTCGCCGTCCGCAGCTCTGTCGCTTCCCCGTTTTTTTCTTGCCCCATTTTTACATGTCCAGCAACGCCCCTCCGATCGTCCTCACCTTCGGCCTGTCCGATCCCACCGGCGGCTCCGGCCTCCAAGCCGATCTGATGACCCTGGCGAGCATGGGCTGTCATGGCGTGTCCGTCCTGACGGGCTACACCGTGCGCGACTCCGCCGCCTGCGACGAAGTGACCGGTCTCGATCCCGATGTCGTCGCCGCCCAGGCGCGCATGCTGCTCGAGGACATGCCGGTCGCCGCGTTCAAGATCGGCGCCGCGACGCGCGCGGAAGTCGTGAGCGCGATCGCGGAAGTGGTCGCCGACTACGACGGCGTGCCGCTCGTGCTCGCACCGGACTTCACGCTCGACGACGAGCACGTGCTCGCCGCCGACGACCTGCGCGAATCGATCGCCGACCTGCTCGCGCCGCAGACGACGCTGCTGGTCGCCGACCACGCGACGCTGATCGCGCTCGCGCAGCCGGACGGCGATGCCGAGGCGCCGAATCTCGACGCGGCCGTGTCGCACCTGCTGTCGCAGGGCTGCGAATACATCCTGTCGTCGGAAACGGGCTCGCACCGGCTCGTCAACACGCTGTACGGCGAGGAAGGCCAGCTTCGCGAAGACATGTGGGATCGCTCGCCGCATCGGCTGATGGGCATCACCGACACGCTCGGCGCGGCGATCGCGGCACTGCTCGCGAACGGTCAGGAGCCGCCCGAAGCGGTGCGCGAGGCGCAGGAATACCTGTACCAGGCCGTCCGCGACGCGTTCCGGCCCGGCATGGGCGCGTACCTGCCCGACCGGTTCTTCTGGGCGCGCAGCAACGATGAAACGGACACGCCGCGGGCCGTGAAGGCCGATTCGGCGCCGAGGACGTCGCACCGACATTGAGACGACTGACGTAGCGCACGGCTGTCCCCATACGTCGCAATCGTGATCGATTGGCTTCGGGGACGGGATATCGTCACCAATGGGCCTCTCGGACACTGACTGAGTCAGAACCGTATAAGCGGGTCACGCTCACCAGAACTGCGGCTAAGTTTTCAGCCTAGCGACGCGCTGCGATGTATTCGCGATACCGCGATGCGGTTGGATCGCGCTTACAGCGCCGACTCCGGGTATCGAAATTCATGCGAGTGGTATATTCGCGCTTTAAAGCACCGCGACCATAACAACATGACACTAATAAAGAAAAGCGAAAAAATCGTATTTGCGAACCAGCTACGAGGCCTGGCCGTGATGTCAGTCGTCATCGCTCACTATCTCGGCGTTTACTGGTTCGGTCGTGACGTTGTCGCTCACACGATCGGTGCACCGGTGGCGGAAGGCGGTGCGCCGCGTATCTTCCCATATATTTTCGTCGCGCCTACGTTCAATTATGGTCCGTTCGGCGTCGCGGTCTTTTTCCTGATCAGCGGCTTCGTCATCCCATTCTCCCTAGAGAAGCTGGGAAGAATGAAATTTCTTGCAGCGCGGCTGTTCAGAATTTTTCCAACGTACTGGACGGCCACCTTGCTCACATTGGCCGCCATCCATCTGTCGACGGAACATTGGGGAAGCAAGTTCTACATCACCCCGAATCAGATAACGTGGAATCTGCTGCTGCTCCACGAGCAGATGAACGTCCCGAGCATCGATATGGTCAATTGGACACTGTGTATCGAGGTGCTGTTCTACGTCGCGGCCTTGCTCATGTGGCCATTCATCAAACGTGCATCGGCCCTTGCATTGGTGAACTTCTCGCTTGTCGTTATGGCTCTCGTCACGTGGTGGCCCGAGTCGTGGGACACAGTCCATGTAGGTTCTACGCCAGTAATGCTCGTCTTTTTCAAGTACCAACTCATGATGGTCAGCTTCTTGTTCATCGGAACCTTGTTCAATTTCCGATTGAATCAGCGTATCTCGACCACCACCTTATTTGGCTCGGCCGTTGCGATCTTCATTGCGTTCCTAGCGTCGTGGCCGCATACGTCCTTGGCCGGCCAGTTTTGGGCGACACCGGTCAACTACTTCTATGCCCTGGTGGTTTTTTCGTTCTGCTTCCTGCTTCGAGACCGCTTTAGGCCACTGAAGATTGTCGATTTTTTTGCCGACATCAGCTATCCGCTTTATCTCGTGCATGCGGTGACCGGCTACGCAATCATCCGCCTTTTAATGGCATACCATTTCAGGTACTACCAGGCGGCCGCTATCGCTCTCACGTTTGCGGTTGGAGTTGCCTATGTCCTGCACCGGATCGTGGAAATGCCCACAGCGAATATCTGGAAGGTGAGGAAGCGCGCACCAAACCAAGATAGGCCAGCAGAAGCAGCATAAGAATGACAATAGCCCTGCAAGCACAAGATCTGTCACTGAATAGCGCGGCTGCAATGGGCAGAGCTTGTCCGTTTGAGCCGCGGTATCGCTCAAAAACCAGCCGCCGCTGAGCACACCACGACATCCAACTCCCTGAGCCATCCGGTGCCACTTTTCCAATCGGCCCGCCGACTGAACCGGGATACCGATTCTTGCCCTCAGATGGCTGCGCGCGATGCAGTGTCTGACCTGCGTCGAAATCATGCTCCAGTTGCCCGCTGACCGGCCGGGTCTCGCAACCATCGAACGCATAAAAAAAGACCCGCATCGCTGCGGGTCTTTTCCTTTGGGTAGAACGCGCATCGCTGCGCGCCCCGGACGCCATCGACCGAAGTCGATTACATGTCCATGCCCATGCCGCCCATGCCGCCCGGCATGCCGCCCGGCATCGGTGCGTCTTCCTTCGGCAGTTCTGCGACAGCTGCGTCCGTCGTCAGCAGCAGGCCTGCAACCGACGCTGCGTTCTGCAGTGCGGTGCGCGTGACCTTGGTCGGGTCGACGACGCCGGCTTCAACCATGTCGACGTACTCGCCCGTTGCTGCGTTGTAGCCGTAGTTGCCCGTGCCTGCAGCAACTGCCGCCACCACGACGCTCGCTTCTTCGCCACCGTTCGTGACGATCTGGCGCAGCGGCTCTTCCATTGCGCGCAGCACGATCTTGATGCCGGCGTTCTGGTCGGCGTTCGCGCCGGTCAGGCCTGCGATCGCGGTGCGAGCGCGGATCAGCGCAACGCCGCCGCCTGCCACGATGCCTTCTTCCACAGCTGCGCGCGTTGCGTGCAGTGCGTCTTCGACACGTGCCTTCTTTTCCTTCATTTCGACTTCGGTCGCAGCACCGACCTTGATCACTGCCACGCCGCCGGCCAGCTTGGCCACGCGCTCTTGCAGCTTTTCACGGTCGTAGTCCGACGTCGCTTCTTCGATTTGCGTGCGAACTTGCTTGACGCGCGCTTCGATGTTCACGGCTTCGCCTGCGCCGTCGATGATCGTCGTGTTTTCCTTGCCCACTTCGATGCGCTTCGCCTGGCCCAGTTCTGCCAGCGTTGCCTTCTCGAGCGTCAGGCCGGTTTCTTCCGCGACGACTTGACCGCCGGTCAGGATCGCGATGTCTTCCAGCATGGCCTTGCGGCGATCGCCGAAGCCCGGCGCCTTGACCGCAACGGTCTTCAGGATGCCGCGGATGTTGTTGACGACCAGCGTTGCGAGCGCTTCGCCTTCGACGTCTTCAGCGATGATCAGCAGCGGACGGCCAGCCTTCGCGACTTGCTCGAGCACCGGCAGCAGATCACGGATGTTCGACACCTTCTTGTCGTGCAGCAGCACGAACGGGTTGTCGAGGACGGCGACTTGCTTGTCCGGGTTGTTGATGAAGTACGGCGACAGGTAGCCGCGGTCGAACTGCATGCCTTCGACGACGTCGAGTTCGTCGGCGAGCGACTTGCCGTCTTCGACGGTGATCACGCCTTCCTTGCCGACCTTGTCCATTGCTTCAGCGATGCGATCGCCGATCGACGTGTCGCTGTTCGCCGAGATCGAGCCGACCTGTGCGATTTCCTTGTTCGTCGTGCATGGCTTGCTGATCTTCTTCAGCTCTTCGACAGCCGCTGCGACTGCCTTGTCGATGCCGCGCTTCAGGTCCATCGGGTTCATGCCCGATGCGACGTACTTCATGCCTTCGCGAACGATCGATTGCGCGAGGACGGTTGCCGTCGTCGTGCCGTCGCCTGCGTTGTCGCTGGTCTTGGAAGCCACTTCCTTGACCATTTGCGCGCCCATGTTCTGGAGCTTGTCCTTCAGCTCGATTTCCTTCGCGACCGACACACCGTCCTTGGTGACCGTCGGGCCGCCGAAGCTGCGCTCGAGCACGACGTTGCGGCCCTTCGGACCCAGCGTGACCTTGACTGCGTTGGCGAGAATGTTCACGCCTTCGACCATCTTCGAACGGGCGGAATCGCCGAATACGACGTCTTTAGCTGCCATCTTCTAACTCCTTGAATTCTTGGGAATATGTGCCGTCAGTGGACGCTTACTTGGCGTTGACCACGGCCATGATGTCTTCTTCACGCATGACCAGCAGTTCCTGGCCGTCGACCTTGACGGTCTGGCCAGCGTACTTGCCGAACAGCACGCGATCGCCGACCTTCACGTCGAGCGCGATCGGCGCGCCCTTGTCGTCGCGCTTGCCCGGGCCGATGGCCAGGACTTCGCCTTGATCCGGCTTCTCAGCTGCTGCGTCGGGGATCACGATGCCCGAGGCGGTCTTGGTTTCCTGATCCAGGCGCTTGACGATCACGCGATCGTGCAAAGGACGAAGGTTCATATTCACTCCTCTCTTGACTGAGATTGAAGAACGCTTAGGGAATCTGCCCGGCGGGTCGCCCGGCAGAGAATTGTTAGCACTCTCGTGCAGCGAGTGCTAATTATATGGACGGGTTTTGACAAATTCAAGAAGGGGAACCGGAGGTTTTTTCGTGCAGGGCGGAACGGTGAAAAAACGGGGATTGGCTGAAAAATTCCATTGAAAACAACTACATATGTGTCAGTCCCGCTGTCCGGGAGCGGGCGGGATACGGGATATCCCGACCCTCGCCCCAATTTGACAGGGGGCGAGCACCGAGTTCCCGCGGTCGTCCGGCATCGCGTGAAAATGGCTGCCCGGACGCGACAGGGGCCCAAACCGCGGCCAAGCGATCGTCACATGTCCGGGCAGCCCGCGACCGGCTGAAACGTTCGGCCGTCGGTCTCGACCATCGCACCGAGCAGCCGCGCGAGGCCTTTCGCGCCTTCGCGCATCACGACGTCGTGATTCCACGCGAACAGCGGGCGCGCGATCGGCTCCAGCCAATTCATCCAGCGCTCGCGCGTGCGGATGTGCCAGTCATAGCGCACGACGGTGCGCGCGCCGTCGCCGGCGAACGACCAGCGGCCGTCGCCCTCGATCGCGCCGCTCGCGCGGCCTTCGAGCACATGCGGCCGCTCGACGCGCAGCACGCGCATGTCGAAAGTCAGCCGGTACGGCAACGCGCCTTTCCACGTATATCGCTGCAGTGCGCCGACGCCGCGCGCGTCGCCGCGCTCGATCTCGACGGTCCGCACGGCGCTCTTCCACCAGTCCGGCCAGCGATCGACCTGGTAGATCGCGTCCCAGACGGCCGCGAGGGGCGCGTCCACGCGCCATGTCGTCGAAAACCGGTATTCCGCCATGCTGCCTCCGGCGCGAATCAGAATCGGGGTCACAAGCGCGGTCAGGGCGAGAAAAAGCGGGCGGGAAACGCGACGTCGATCTCGACGTCGTCGAGCGTGACCGTTTCGAGCGGCGCGCCGTCGTCATCAGCGAAGCTGACGACCTTCAGCGGAAAGCCGTCCTCGGTGTCCAGCCACAGACGATAGCGATGCACGCCGTCGATCACGTGCGCGGGCGCGCCCGTCACCGATACGCGCAGCGTGGTGCGCCCGCCAATGGTTTCCTTGCCTTCCGTCACGGTCGCACCGCCCTGCTGCAGCGCATGCACGTTGTGCAGCAGCACGCCGACGTCCGACCGGTCGACGCGATGGCCGCTGCGGTCGCGCAGCAGCGGATTGGACGGCGACAGCGTCAACGCGGGCAGCGCATGTTCGCCGAACGGGCGCAGTCGCACCTTGCCGTTGCCGGGGTCGTACGCGAGCACCGCGCCGTGATGCGGCGATACGAAGTCCATCCGGACGAAACCGGGTTTCAGATAGGCATAGTGGAACTCGGCATGCTCGCCGCTTCGCGCGGACGAGCGGATCGTCGCGCGGTACGAGTGAACCTGGTCGAAATGTGTCTGCGCGATGGTCACGGGATCGGCTGTCATGCTCGCTCCTATCAGGCTCGCGGCCAGCAACGCGGCGATCACGGCGCCGCCTCGACGTCGAGCACGCCTTCCATTCCGCGCTCGCGATGGCTGCGCAGGAACAGCAGCCGATGCGTGCAATAGTAGGCGAAGCGGCCAGGCGCCGTCGGCGTGAAGCGCAACGTGCGCGGCGTCGTGCCCAGCTCGGTATGCACCGCGATGCCGGCCTGCGGCGCGTCGATCTCGAAACTGTGCGGCACGACGCCCGGCTCGGCCGAGACGGTGAGTTCGACCGACACGTGCGCGCGAACGACCACGTGGCTCGGCCGAAAGAAATAGCTGCCGCCGACGATCGCCACCCGCTGCACGCCGTCGGCGTCGACCGGCACGCGCACCGGCGCATCGCCGTCCGCCCGCGCGAGCCCGGCGCCCGCCACGAGCGCCACCGCCACCGCCACCGCCACCGCCACCGCCTTCGTGTTCATCGCTGACTCCCTGCCGATGTCGCGCGCGTCACCCCTTCCATACGTCGGTCGGTCCGCCGAGCGCGCCGCATGCTTCGATCGCGAGCTCGCGCAGGCGTCGTTCGCCGGCGCGTCCGGAGAGCGCATAACCCATGCCGCGATCGGACCAGAAGTACGTATCGCGGCCGCCGGCGGACATCGCCCGGGGCGCGAAGCGCCGCGCATCGTAGGCCGTCATGTAGAGCGTGACGCGCTTGCCGTCCGCGCGCTGGTACATCAGTTGCGCGGCCGGCCCGGCGTCGCCCGGCAGCAGCCGGCCGCCCAGCAATGCATAGCCGTATTCGTCGAGCGACGGCGCACGCACGGGCCGCCCGAGACGCGCGGACAGCCACGCGGCAAGGCGCGCCGGATCGCGTGCGTCGACCTCGACCGGATGTTCGCGATCGGCCGCGTACACGGCGTACGCGACGTCCGCGCGCGCGGCGAAGGCCGGCTCGGCGCCGAAGGTCGTCCAGCCTGCGTGCAGCGCGACGCCGATCACCAGCCCGGCCGCCAGCCCCGCGAATGCATACGCGACGCCGCGCCAACGCGGCACGCGCCGCTGCACGAACAGCGCGGGTGCGGCGGCCGGCAGCGGGAACAGTGCTTGCAACGCGTCGCGCTGCGCGCGGTAATGCGCGAACCGGTTTGCTTCGCGCGGATCGGACGCCAGCCGTTCGAGCACCTCGCGGCGCTCCTGCCCGGACAGCTCGCCGTCGAGCAGCGCCGACAGCAGTTGCGCCGACGCGTCGGCTCCGCCGTCCCGAGCGTTCGAAGGTTTGCGCGGATCGTCGTCCATCATGTCTTCCCGATCACCCGTAATGCGGCCGCGCCGCGCGCCGGCGGCTCGTCGGACAGCAGCGCACGCATCTGTTCACGCGCCCGCGACAGCCGCGACATCACCGTCCCCACCGGCACGCCGAGCACCTGCGCGGCGTCGCGGTAACTCAGTTCCTCGAGCGCGACCAGCAGCAGCACCTCGCGCTGCTCGACGGGCAGCCGGTACAGCGCGCGCTGCACGTCGCGCAACAGCAGGCCGCCGATCTCGTCGGTCGGCGCGGCCATCGTCTGCCATGGCGCGGTCGCATCGTCGACCGCGATCTCGTGCCGCGCGCGCAACTGGTCGATGAAGCGGTGGCGCAGCAGCGTCAGCAGCCACGCACGCAGGTTGCCGCCGTCGCGCGGCGGCCGGTTCAGCGCGCGTTCGAGCGTGTCCTGCACGAGATCGTCCGCCCAGGCCCGGTCGCCCGTCAGCGCGCGCGCATATCGCGTGAGATGCGGCAGCCACACCAGCAGGTCCGATTCGTAGCTCATCCGGATGCCTCGCGCATCGCCGCGCCGTCAGTCCGTCGGTCGGTGTTCAGGGACGCGCGACGTGCCACATGCCGCCGATTCCGTCGCCGCCCGCGTCGCCGGCCTTGCGGTCCATCTTCCAGCGATACAGCGGACGGCCGTGGTAAGCCCATTGCTTCTTGCCATCGTCGCGCGTGACGAGGCTCAGCGCGCCCGACGCCTTGTCGTATCCGTCGGCGAGCGCCGGCGGCCAGTTGGCCGCGCAGGTGCCGGTGCAGGTGCTCTTGCCCGGCGCGTCGTGATCGAACACGTACAGCGTCATGTGATCTTCGTCGACCAGTTTCCCGTCACCGGCCTGCGGCGGCTCGGCGGCCGCAGGCCGCGCGATCGCGGCCGTCAGCGCGATGGCGAACAGCATCGTCTTCATTCCCGTTCTCCTTGGCATGGCGTCGCGGCACGATGCCGCCGGACGGGACGTCGACTTCGTGATGACCATTATCCCGCTGTCCGGCGGCGCCGAGACTCGGTATGTAAACGGACGAATCCGACCAGTTATTCCATGCCACCCCACAAATCGGCGCCACTCCTCACAGGAAACGCATCGGCAACCCAAAGAAAAACGCGGCATGACATTGCTGTCATGCCGCGTTGTACGCCCTGTTGCGCGCGGCGGGCGATGATGGACCGCCGCCGCGCGTTCCGGCCGGTTACTTCGGCAATGCGCCAGTTACCGCCTGCAGTAGCGTCGACACCGGTGCGAGCGGGTTGTTCGCGGAGCCGTTGCCCGAGTGCGGCGTGACGGACAGGCTCGGCGTGGAACCCAGCGCCGTGCCCAGCGTCGTGCCGACTGCATTGACGACCGTTGCCGTCGCGTTGCCGGTCGTCGACACCAGCGAACCGGTCGCGCCCGCCGTACTGCCGGCCGCGCTCGCGCCGGAGCCGAGCAGGCTGCCGCCCGCCGCAGCCGTCGAACCGGCCGCGCCCGACAGTGCGCCGGCCGCCTGCCCGAGGGCTGCCGGACCGTTCGCAAGGGCGCCCGTCACCGAACCGAGTGCACCGGTCAGTGCGCCGGCCGGGTTGCTGCCGCCGGTCAGACCGCCGACGAGGTTCGTGATCGGCGCGATCGGGCTGCCGCCTGCGCCCGACAGCGTGCCGACGACCTGGTTCACGACGCCCTGCACCGGCGCCAGCGGGTTCGTGCCACCGAGATTGCCGAGTGCACCCGTTACCGAACTGACCGCGTTGCTCAGTGCGCCTGCCGGATTGCTGCCGCCGAGCGTGCCGACCACCTGGTTCACGACGCCTTGCACCGGGGCCAGCGGGTTCGTGCCACCGAGATTGCCGAGTGCACCCGTCACCGAATTCACCGCGTTGCTCAGTGCGGCTGCCGGGTTGCCGCTGCCGAGCGTGCCGACCACCTGGTTCACGACACCTTGAACCGGAGCCAGCGGGTTCGTGCCACCGAGATTGCCGAGCGCGCTCGTGACCGAACCGAGCGCGCCGGTCAGTGCGCCAGCCGCATTGCCACCCGTCGGCAGTGCATTCTGCAGGCCGCTGACGAGGTTCGTGATCGGCGCGATCGGGCTGCCGCCGGCGCCCGACAACGTGCCGACGACCTGGTTCACGACGCCCTGCACCGGCGCCAACGGGTTCGTGCCGCCGAGGTTGCCGAGCGCGCCCGTCATCGAGTTCACGGCGTCCGTCAGTGCACTGGCCGGGTTGCCGTTGCCAAGCGTGTCGGCGAGTTGCGTGACGGCGCCTTGCACCGGTGCCAGCGGGCTCGACGCGCCACCGATGTTGCCGAGCGTCCCCGTGATCGTATTGACCGCGTTGCTCAGCGCACCGGCAGGATTGCCGCTGCCCACCGTGCCCGTGACCTGGTCGACGACGTTCTGGATCGGTGTCAGCGGGTTCGTGCCGCCGACGTTGCCGAGTGCGCCCGTGACCGTGCCGAGAGCACCGGTCAACGCACTTGCCGGATTGCCACCGCCGAGCGCGCCCGTCACTTGATTCACCACGCCCTGCACCGGCGCCAGCGGATTCGTGCCGCCGCCAACGCTACCCAGTGCGCCCGTGACCGTGCCCAACGCGCCGGTCAACGCACCTGCCGGGTTGCCGCCGCCGAGCGCGCCCGTCACTTGATTCACGGCGCCTTGAACCGGCGCCAGCGGGTTTGCACCGCCGCCGACGTTACCCAGTGCACCCGTGACCGTGCCCAGCGCGCCAGTCAACGCACCCGCCGGGTTGCCACTGCCGAGCGCGCCCGTCACTTGATTCACGGCGCCTTGAACCGGCGCCAGCGGATTCGCCCCACCGCCGACGTTACCCAGTGCACCCACGACCGTGCCCAGCGCACCGGTCAACGCACCCGCCGGATTGCCGCCGCCGAGCGCGCCCGTCACTTGGTTGACGGCGCCTTGAACCGGCGCCAGCGGATTCGTGCCGCCGCCAACGTTGCCCAGTGCGCCCGTGACCGTGCCGAGCGCATTGCTCAACGTCCCCGTCGCCGTGCCCAGCGCGCCGGTCAACGCACCGGCCGGATTCCCACCACCAAGCGCCCCCGTCACCTGGTTCACCACGCCTTGCACCGGCGCCAGCGGCGTCACCGTGCCGCCGGCGCCGCCGAGCGCGCCTTGCAGCGTGTTGACCGCGCCAGACAATGCCTGCGCCGGATTACCCAGCGACGTCTGGATCGCGCCCGATCCGCCCGCCGCCACGGTGACCGAACCCAGCGGCGACGTGCCGGTCGCGGCCAGCCCGACCGAGACGCTGTTCGTCGGCGGATTCACGATTACCTGCGGAAGCGGCAGCGCATCGAGCGTCCCCGCGATAGCCGAACCGGAAGCCAGTACCCCGAACACCGTCGCGACCGACAGCGCCACACCCGTCAATTTATGCTTTTGTCCCATCTTTACCCCATCTCGGTTGGCACTACGTTGATAAAGCATGGGGACGGATTGCATGAAGCGTGCCACCCGGATAAAACGAATTGATTCGTCGGCCTATTGCAAGCCAATAACGGTTTTATATGGATTTCAGGGCAAATAAATGGATCGCACAAGCCACAATCATCCGACGAATAAGACGCCCGGCGCGGGGATGTAACGTAACGTTTGCGAGGCCCGAGGTAACGTGTTCCGGTACATTCCATGCCACATCGGAACGTCCGTTACGAAACCACCGCCGGATTGCCCGGACGGATCGCCTGATTCGCATTTCATTTTCATGAAAATGCATCAATAAATCGCTTGTTTACCGATTTTCTTATTTCGCGATTTCTTTCCGGGCAATTACGCAGACAATTCCCGTTTCGCGACCGCGGATAATACGGATAACAAAATGAAAAAATGTGACGGCCGCACCCGCGGCGGCCGTCGCATCGAAACGCGCTCAGCCGAAGCGCGCGGGTCGGTATGGGCGAGGATCGATGTAGGTCTGCTCGCCCGTCATCATCTCGGCGAGCAGACGCCCGGTCGCGGGGCCGAGCGTGAGCCCGTGGTGACAATGGCCGAACGCGAACCACAAATGACGATGGCGCGGTGCAGGCCCGATCACCGGACGCATGTCGGGCGTGCACGGCCGCATCCCGAGCCACGGCGCCGGATCGAGCCGCTCGCCGATGCCGAACGCGTCGCGCGCCAGCGGCTCGGCGCGCGCGAGTTGCACGCCGGTCGGCGGCGCGCCGCGCAACGCAATCTCGACACCGGTCGTGAGCCGCAGGCGACCGCCCTCCATCGGCGCGACGACGAAACCCGCCTCGGTATCGCACACGGGCACGTTCAGCGGCGCGCGGGTCGGCCGGTAATGCATGTGATAGCCGCGCTTCGCGCGCAGCGGAATCCGGTAGCCGAGCGGCGCGAACACGTGATCGGACCACGGCCCGAGCGCGACCACGGCCGAGCGGGCCGCGATCGGCCCATGCTCGGTATTGACCTGCCAGCCGGCGCTTACCTGCGCGAGCGTCGTCGCGTCGCCGTGCACGAAGGTGCCGCCGTCGCGCTCGAACAGCCGTGCGTACGCCTTCGTGAGGCCCCCGGGGTTCGACACGGTCTTCGGGTCCTGCCAGTGGAATGCGCCGCAGAATGCGTCGCCGATGCCGGGCTCGCGTTCGCGCAGCGCGCGCGCGTCGAGGACGCTCATCCGCAACCCGTGCGCGTCGGCCACCCGCTGCTGCGCGCGCGTTTCCGCGTCGAACAGCGCGGGCGAACGGAACGCCTCGATCCAGCCGCCGTCATGCACGAGCGGTTGCGCGTCGGTGCGCGCGAGCAGCGCGTCGTGCTCGACGACGCTCGCCGCGACGAGCGGCAGCATGTCGCGCGCGGCGGCCGCGAGCCGCTGCGGCGACGATTCGCGCCAGAAGCGCGCAAGCCAGCCCGCATACGCGGGCAACGCCTTGTAATCCCAGTAGAGATCGACCGAGCGGTTGCGCGCGTAGCGCAGCAGCGTGCCGAGACGGCGCGGGAACGCGTACGGCACGACCGACGAGCGCTCGATCAGCCCGGCATTGCCGTGGCTCGTTTCCTCGCCGGGCGCGCGCCGGTCGACGAGCGCAACGCGCAGCCCGCGATCCTGCAGATGCAGCGCCGACGACACGCCGACGATGCCGGCCCCCAGAACGATGACGTCGAAATCCATGCTTCCCCGTACTGCGTCGAGATTCGGTGCGACGCGCACCGGCACCGCGGCCGGCGCGCGGCCAGGCTTACTTCGCGACGATGTCGCGCTTGAAGTACTTCTGCGACAGCGCGCTCAGCGTGCCGTCCTTCTTCAGCGCGTCGAGCGCGCCGACGATCTTCGCCTGCAGCGCCTTGTCACCCTTGCGCATCCCGAAGCCGGTGCCTTCGCCGAGCGTCGCGGGATCCTTCAGCGCATCGCCGACGATCTGGTAGTCGCGGCCGGCCGGCTTGTCGAGGAAACCGTCCTGCGCGGTCTGCGCCTCCTGCACGGCCGCATCGAGACGCCCGGCGACGAGATCGGCATAGATCTGGTCCTGATCCTGATACGACACGACGGTCACGCCCGCATTCGCCCAGTGCGCCTTCAGGAAGTCCTCCTGTGACGAGCCCTGCAGCACGCCGACGTGCTTGCCGCGCAGGCTCGCGGCATCGGGCCGCAGTGGCGAGCCGCGGTGCGCGACCATCACGATCGGCACCACGTAGACCGCCGGCGTGAAGTCGATGCTCTGCTTGCGCTTCGCCGTGATGTTCATTGCCGAATTGATCGCGTCGAACTTGCGCGCCTGCAGCGCCGGGATCAGCCCGTCGAACGCATTCTCGACCCACACGCACTTCATGTTCAGCTTCGCGCACACCGCGTTGCCGATGTCGACATCGAACCCCTGCAGCTGGCCGGCCGGCGTCTTGCTCTCGAACGGCGGATAAGCGGCTTCGATCCCGAAGCGCAGCGTGGTCTGTTCCGCGTGGGCCGTGACGGCCGCGCACGCAAGCGCCGCGACGGCGCAGAGGGAAAGCTTCCAGTTCATGACGGATGTCCTTCGATTCCGGATTGAGGCGATGAAGACCGGTCGTCGTGCGACGGCACACCGGTCTGCACGCGAAAATATAGACTGTTAGTCTACTATAGACTATAGGGGATACGATAATCCAACGCTCACGTAGTCCCGCGAGATGCCGTCGCCCATGCTAAACATCGTTGATTTATCGATGTTTTTTCCGGCTAAATCGACTCCCCCCGTTTCTTAAAAGAAAAATTCACTCAACTTACCTTGTCTATATTAGACTTTTAGTCCACCATGAACACCGCCGGACGCGTCATGTCGAGACTGTCCTGTCCGGCCCCGACCGGAGAAGTCCCATGACGCAACCCGCCCCGACCCTGCCGCTGACCGTCGACGAGGCCGCGGTGCGCGCGGCGCTGCCGTCGCTCGACGTGCTCGGCACGCTGCGCCGCATGTTCGCGTCGCTCGCGTCGGCCCGCGCGGTGCAGCCGCCGCAGACCCTCACGCCGTTCCCCGAGCAGGCCGGCGATTTCATCACGTATCTCGGCGCGCTCGCCGACGAACAGGTGTTCGGCGCGAAGCTGTCGCCGTACGTCGTGACCGGCGGCAAACCCATCGTCACCGCATGGACCGCGCTGATGTCGATGCGCACCGGCCAGCCGCTGATGTGGTGCGACGCGGGGCTGCTGACGGTCGAGCGCACGGCCGGCACGACGGCGCTCGCTGTCGACTGCCTCGCGCCGGGCGACGCGCGCCGGCTCGCCGTGATCGGCACGGGCGCGGTCGGCCTCGCCCATCTGCGCCACACGGCGGCATTGCGCGACTGGGCATCGATCAGCGTTCATTCGCCCGCGCTCGCCGGCGACCCGGCGCTGCAGGCGACGCTCACGCGGATCGATCCGCGGGCCCGTGCGGCCGCCAGCATCGAGGCGTGCGTGCGCGACGCGGACGTCGTGATGCTGTGCACGTCATCGGGCACGCCGGTGCTCGGCGACGGCATGCTCACGCGCCCCGCGCTCGTCACGTCGATCAGCACCAACGTCGCGCGCGCGCACGAGATCCCGCCCGCGTGGCTGCCCGACATGGACGTGTATTGCGACTACCGGCACACGACGCCCGCGAGCGCGGGCGAGATGCAGATCGCGGCGGCCGGGCACGGCTGGACACCCGAGCGGATCGTCGGCGACCTGCCCGCGCTCGTCGCCGGCACCTGCGCGGCGCCGTCGCGCACGCGTCATGCATTCTTCCGCTCGATCGGCCTCGGGCTCGAGGACATCGCGATCGCCCATGCGCTGTACACGCATCTGACGCGCGCATGAGCGGCGCGCGCACGCGGGGCCGATACAATGGTGCAACCGCCGCGGCGGCGGCGCGCGGGCGCACGGAGCAGCCGGTCGACGGCACGCCGGCGCGCCGCGCCGACATACCGCCCGGCACCCGCTCACCCGAGATGGCGATTCCGATGCGCAAGAAGCAATCCCCCGTCAAAGACCTGCTGCTCACCCGCTATGCACCGATCGCCGACGGCATCGCGGCGCTGTTCTTCCCGTATGCGGAAGTCGTGATCCACGACCTGCACGACCAGACCGTGCTGTATCTCGCGAACAACCTGTCGAAGCGCGAGGTCGGCGACGACTCCGCACTCGAGGAAATCGATCATTCGGCGCGCGAGCGCGTGATCGGTCCGTACGAAAAGCTGAACTGGGACGGCCGGCGGATGCGTTGCGTGAGCAACGTGCTGTTCGACGACGAAGGCCGCCCGGCCGGGATGATGTGCATCAACTTCAACATCGCGGTGTTCGACGACGTCCGCGCGACGCTCGACGTGTTCATCAAGGGCGCGGGCATCGTCGCGCAACCGGACGAGCTGTTCCGCGACGACTGGCAGGAGCGCATCAACACGTTCCTGCACGGCTGGCTGCGCGAGCGGCAGGTCGGCTTGAACGGGCTCACGCGCGAGCACCGGCGCGAGCTCGTCGAGGCGCTGTACGCGGAAGGCGCGTTCCGCGGCAAGAGCGCCGCGAACTACGTGGCGAACGTGCTCGGGATGGGACGCGCGACCGTCTACAAGCACCTGAAGCATCTGAAGGAAACGCAGGGCGACGTGTAAGCGGCGCGCGCAGCGGGCGGCGCCACAACTGTCACCGCCATCGGCATCGACAATCGCTGCCGGTACACACCGTCCGTGTCTATGCTTCGTGAAGCATCCGGGCCGCCCCGTTCCGCCCGGGCGAGACCCCAACGAAGCACCGAAGCATAAAATGATATAGTCCCGGTTACATTTATTTGCCGCCCCGGACCGCTCATGACGACCACCCCTGCCCCGACTGCCCGCCCGATCCTGACCGTCGAAATCTGGTCCGACCTGATCTGCCCATGGTGCTGGATCGGCAAGCGCCGCTTCGACGAGGCGCTCGCCGCGTTCGCGCACGCCGAGCACGTCGACGTCGCGCTGCGCGCGTACCGGCTGATGCCGGGCCAGCCGGTCGAACCGGTCGAGGCGATGCTCGCGGGCAAGTACCGGATGTCGCCCGCGCAGGTCGACCAGATGCTGCGCCAGGTGACCGATGCGGCCGCGAGCGTCGGGCTCCGCTACGACCTGCCCGGCACGTTCGTCGGCGACACGCTCGACGGTCATCGGCTCGTGAAGCTCGCGGAGGCCACCGGCCGTGCGCATGCGCTGACCGAGCGGCTGTACCGCGCGTATTTCTGCGAGCACGGCTCGCTGTTCGACCACGCGCCGCTGATCGACTTCGCGGTCGAAGCGGGGCTCGAGCGCTCGGCCGTCGAAGCCGTGCTGCGCAGCGACGCGTACCGTGACGAAGTCGAGGCCGACATCGCGCGCGCGGCGCAGATCGGCGGGCGCGGCGTGCCGCTGTTCGTGTTCGGCGGCCGCTACGCGGTATCGGGCGCCCAGCCGGCCGACGTGTTCGCGCAGGCGCTCGAGCAGGCGTGGCGCGACGGCGCCATCGTCGAATTCGCCGGCGACGGCGCCGCCGCGTGCGGCCCCGACGGCTGCGAACTGCCGCCGCGCGGATAACCTCCGGCGCCGCGCGACGCGCGCCGCCGCTACGCGTCGCTCCTGCCATAAACCGGCAGGAAGCGCGCGCGAATGACGTCTACAATGCAGCCTTTCAAATAACTATCAGAGAGAAGGCGGCCAGCCCATGACCCACGGGATCCACGGCGAGAAGCGCTGGTACGCGCTGATCGTCCTCTGCCTCGGCGTGCTGATGATCGTGCTCGACAGCACGATCGTGAACGTTGCGCTGCCGTCGATCAGCACCGACCTCCATTTCACCGAGACGGCCCTCGTGTGGGTCGTCAACGCATACCTGTTGACGTTCGGCGGCTGCCTGCTGCTCGGCGGCCGGCTCGGCGACCTGTACGGCCAGCGGCGCATGTTCCTCGCCGGCCTCGTCGTGTTCACGCTCGCATCGCTCGCCTGCGGCCTCGCGCAATCGCAGACGATGCTGATCGCCGCGCGCGCGGTGCAGGGTTTCGGCGGCGCGATCGTGTCGGCCGTGTCGCTGTCGCTGATCATGAATCTCTTCACCGAACCGGGTGAACGGGCGCGCGCGATGGGCGTCTACGGCTTCGTCTGCGCGGGCGGCGGCAGCATCGGCGTGCTGCTCGGCGGGCTCTTGACGAGCACGCTGTCGTGGCACTGGATCTTCCTCGTCAACCTGCCGATCGGCATCGCGGTCTATGCGATGTGCGTCGCGCTGCTGCCGCGCATGCGCGCGCCGGCCGGCGCCGCGCGGCTCGACGTCGCGGGCGCGATCACCGTGACCGCATCGCTGATGCTCGCCGTCTACGGGATCGTCGGCGGCAACGAGGCCGGCTGGCTGTCGACGCAGACCGTCTCGCTGATCGGCGCGGCCGTCGTGCTGCTCGCGCTGTTCATCGCGATCGAGGCGCGCGTCGCGCATCCGCTGATGCCGCTCACGCTGTTCGCCGCGCGCAACGTCGCACTCGCGAACGTGATCGGCGTGCTGTGGGCGGCGGCCATGTTCGCGTGGTTCTTCCTGTCCGCGCTGTACATGCAGCGCGTGCTCGGCTACGGGCCGCTGCAGGTCGGGCTCGCGTTCCTGCCGGCGAATCTGATCATGGCCGCGTTCTCGCTCGGGCTGTCGGCGCGGATCGTGATGCGCTTCGGCATCCGCGGCCCGATCGCGGCCGGCCTGCTGATCGCGGGGTGCGGCCTTGCGCTGTTCTCGCGCGCGCCGGCGGACGGCAGCTTCATCTGGCACGTGCTGCCGGGCATGACGCTGCTCGGCATCGGCGCCGGTGTCGCGTTCAATCCGGTGCTGCTCGCCGCGATGAGCGACGTCGACCCGGCCGATTCGGGGCTCGCGTCGGGCATCGTCAACACCGCTTTCATGATGGGCGGCGCACTCGGCCTCGCCGTGCTGGCGAGCCTCGCGGCCGCGCGCACCGATGCGCTCGCGGCGGCGCACGCCACGCCGCTCGACGCGCTGAACGGCGGCTACCACGCCGCGTTCGCGGTCGGCGCGGCTTTTGCGGCCGCGGCCGGGCTGCTCGGCCTCGCGCTGCGCATCCGCCGCCAGGACGCCGTTGCCGGCGTCGGCTCCGCAATGCATTGACGGCCGTCCGTGCCTGAACCGGGGCGCGCGTCGCCCCCGTCATGCCCGATGGCAAACCATCGACGAAACACCCGCCGCCGGCGCACGGGCGCGTCAGGCCCGGCCTCCATTCAAACGACCGTTTCACCCGCCACCGACGGCCCGTCCAGCGAGCCTTCCCGGCCGATTTTTAACGTAGTCGTACACCGACGCGCCACTTTTGCGACAATGGCGGACTTTGATGCGCGCGCCGCGGCCGCGCGCCGCCGCCGAACGCCGCATAACCGCCTGCTTCCGATGTCGCTTCCCCATATCGATCTGCTGTACTCCCTGTCCGGCCTGTTCGTCGGCATTCTCGTCGGCCTGACGGGCGTCGGCGGCGGTTCGCTGATGACGCCGATCCTCGTGCTGCTGTTCGGCGTCCACCCCGCGACGGCAGTCGGCACCGACCTGCTGTACGCGGCCGCGACCAAGGCCACCGGCACGCTCGTCCACGGGCTGAAGGGGTCGATCGACTGGCGCATCACTGGCCGGCTCGCGGCCGGCAGCGTCCCGGCCGCGGCCGTCACGCTATGGGTGCTGCACACGCACGGGATGAATTCGCCCGGCACCGCGCGGCTGATCCAGCTGGTGCTCGGCGTCGCACTGCTGCTCACGTCGCTCGCGCTGATCTTCCGTCCGCAATTGACCGCGCTCGCCGCACGCAACCCGCTCGCACCGAGCCCCGCGCGCACGCTGTGGTCGACCGTGCTGACGGGCGCCGTGCTCGGCGTGCTCGTGTCGATGACGTCGGTCGGCGCCGGCGCGATCGGCGTCACCGTGCTGCTGCTGCTGTACCCGACGCTCGCGACCACCCGCATCGTCGGCTCCGACATCGCGCACGCGGTGCCGCTCACGCTCGTCGCGGGCATGGGTCACTGGCTGCTCGGCTCGGTCGACTGGTCGATGCTGCTGTCGCTGCTGCTCGGCTCGCTGCCCGGCATCGTGCTCGGCAGCCTGCTGTCCGCGCGCGCGCCCGAGCGGCTGCTGCGCAACCTGCTCGCCGCGACGCTCGTCGCGGTCGGCGTGCGGCTCGTGCTCGCGTAAGCGGCTGCGCCGGGCGCCCCGCCCGTCGGCTGCCGGCACCGCCGCCTTTCGAAAAAAACAGCCCGATCGGCCTGCGCCGATCGGGCTGTCGTCCATCCGGGGCCTCGCGAACCCGCACCGCCCGGCGCAAGGCCGGACCGGCGGGCCGCAACGCGATGCTTACTGCCCCTGCTGCTTCAATTGTTGCTGCTTGAGCTGCTGCGTGCGCGCCTGCAGCTTCAGCACGCGCTGCAGCGCGGTACGGTTCGCGAGGATCCCGTCGTAGAAGTTGCCGAGGTCGCCCTTCAGCGCGGTCCGCGACGCGTCGTTCAGATAGATCATGTGGCCCGACGGGTAGTTCTTGATCGTCAGGTTCTGCGCCTTGAGCGTCGGATCGAGCGCCATCTGCGCAAGCGTCAGCTCGGTCTGGTGGAACGGCGTGACCGCATCGAAATAGCCGTTCGCCGACAGCACCTTCAGGTCCGGGTTCACGCTCATCGTCGCCGCCAGGTCGCCGGCCGTGTACAGCGTATTGCCGCCGCCCTTGTTCGCGCCGGTCGGGTCCGTATGGCTGAAGTCCCAGTTGTTGAAGACCTGGTCGTTCAGGTCCACGAACGACGACGTCGACGTGTACTTGAGGTCGGTGTTGATGTAGCTGTTCCACAGCACCGTGTACGCGCCGCCGACGTTCGTGATCGACGGATCGTTGCTGCCCGAGTTCGGCAGGATGTACGGCGCGATGCCCTTGCCCGTGAAGTTCGCGCGACCGTCGTACTGGCCGATCTGCGTGCCCGGCACGAGCGTCAGGAAGAACGTGTACGGCGGGTTGTCGTCCGACGACGGCACGTTGCCAAGCGCCGCCGGGTTGCCGAACGTCTGGATCAGCGACGTCGGATCCGTGCCGATGTACGAGCCCATCTGCTGCGCGGTCTGCAGGTTCAGGTTCAGCCGCACGTTCACGAAGCCGCCATCCTGCGGATTCGGCTTCTGCGCGAGCGGCGCGAGCGTGTTGTCCGCGTAGTTGCGGGCCTGCACCATGTACGCGTCGAGATCGGTCGGCGTCGGGTTGAGCGTCGTCTTCTTCCAGTAGAACGCGTCGGCCGCGAGCGTCGGGAAGGTGCCCGGCGCTGACAGCGCGTTCGCATAGTCGAGAATCGACGATTGCAGCGTGATCCCGTTCAGGTCGATGCCGTCCTCGTGCAGCACCCACGACACGACCGCGCTACGCGCCGTGCCGTACGACTCGCCATACAGGAACTTCGGCGAATTCCAGCGCGAGTACTTGGTCAGGTAGCGCTGGATGAAGCGATCGATCGAGCGCGCGTCCTGGTCGGTGCCCCAGAAGTCCTTGTTCTTCGCCGGGGCGATCGCCGCCGAGTAGCCGGTGCCGACCGGGTTGATGAACACGAGGTCGGTGCGGTCGAGCAGGCTGTCCGGATTGTCGAGCAGCTTGTACGGGGCCGGCGGCGTGAAATTCGGGAACGACGACTGCAGGCGCTTCGGCCCGTACGAGCCGAGCAGCAGGTAGACCGACGACGAGCCGGGGCCGCCGTTGTAGAAGAACGTGACCGGGCGCGGCTTCGACGGGTCCGGGTTGTCCTGCGTGTACGCGACGTAGAACATCTTCGCGTTCGGCGCCGACGTGATCGGATCGATGGTGGTCAGGTGGCCCGTGGTGGCCGTGTACTGGACGGTCTTGCCGCCGATCGTGACCTGGCGGTGCACGACCGCGGCTCCTTCGGTCGAATCCGTGACCGCGTCGTTCGGCCCGGTGCCGTACACGTCGTTGTCGACGTACGGCTGGTCGGCCGGGACGGCGGCCGTGGCATTGGTGGTGGCCGCCGTGCTGCCGTTCGACGTCGTCGCTGCCGCCGCGGTGGCAGCGGTCGGGCCGGACCCGTCGTCGCCGCCGCACCCCGTGACGAGCAGCGCCGCGGCCGCGGCTGCGGCGAGCGGCACCCTCAGTGTCGTTCCAAATAGCGCGAAACCGTCTTTCAAGGACTTCAGTGTCGTCATTATTGCCTCTCGAACAGAACGATAAATACCGCCGATCGCAAAGGATCATTTGCGCCGGCGCTCCGCACCGGGAGCGCATTCGTTTTGCGATGCACTCCGAGTTTTTTACCGGATCGGCAAATACCGATCGGCACGATTTACCCCACCCATATTCCGCGACCGCACAATGGAATCAATTCCATTGCAAACAATGGAGCACTAATGCGCGGCAATGCGAATTCAGGCCCATCATCCGCATGCGCGAGAACCAGCAAGCAAAAGCATTCCCCGCGAAGCCCGCCAGACAAGGCGCCTTCGCTTCCAACAGACGAACAATCCCCCTCGGCGAAATGCCGATCAATCGCCAAACGCCGACCAATCGCAGTTCGAGCCGATTTAATAAAATCGAAAGGATCGATTAACTATACGGAAAGGAATATTGTCTTTACGGGAATTTATTAAATTAAGTTAAAATATCGGCGCATAATAGATTCCGGGTTTTCCGTCGTAAAGTAATAATTTGTTACAGCGCGTGCCATTCCGATAAAGGCCAGTGCGGGGACGGATTCCAGGCGCTGAAAAGAAAAAAGCCGGACGACTGTCCGGCTTTCGTATTGCGGCGTGGCGGGCGCCGTCAGAGCGGCACGTCGATCGCGCCAGCACCGGTCGTGATCGTGTTCGCGCCGGGGGACGCCGAGATCGGCGGCAGGTTCGCGCTCGTCAACGCCGGCGCGGCGCCCGGCGTGCCGCCGCGCGGCACCGTGCGGACCACCTGCGACGGCGGCAGCGCGGCACCGCTCTTCAGGTGCCGCCACATCAGGTTCAGCGCCTGCAGGTTGTAGTAGTGAACCGGCACGAAGCGCGTGTCGAAGCCCGCGACGGGCAGGAACGCATCGAAGTGCTGTCCGTTCGTCACCTCGTAGAACACGAGCTGGCTGCGGCCGCCTTCGCTGATGCCGTTCTGCGCGACGTATGCGCGCGACGCGTGATTGACGGGCACGAGCGCGTCGCTGCGGCCCTGCACGATGATCGCGGGTTTGCCCTGCAGGTTCGCGTTCACGCGCACCGCGTCGACGTTCGCCGGCATGTCGAGCATCCCGTTGGTCCACAGCTGCCGCAGGCACAGCGCGCCCGCGAAACTCGCGTCGGGCGTCGCGAGCCTGTGGTCGACACCCGCGCCGGTGTTGAACACGAGACTGACGCCGGCGGTCGGCGGGACGCCGTTGCCGAGACCGAATACAGCCGGCATCGGCGACGTGGCGGGCGGCGCGACCGTGCCCGTCGCCGCACTGGTGGTCGCGAAGCTGAAATTGCACAGATTGTCGGTCACGCGCGAACGCGTATACGCATTCGCATAGGTGACCGCGATCGCCGGAATCGCCTGCGAATCCCACATCGGCGCCTGCAGCAGGTCCGAATCGGCGAGATAGCCGGCCGCATGCAGTTGCGCGAGCGCGTCGGCGGCCTGGCTTTGCGTATCGGCGCCCGACACGAGCCCCGCCGCGGCGAGCGTCGCGCAGCGCTGCGTGCGGATCGACTGCGTGGTGGCGGCGGGCAGCGCGCTCAGGTACGGCGCCCCCGCCAGCGACGCCGATGCGGCCGCGCAGGGCTCCAGCAGGTTCGCGATCGTCGCGTAGTCGGCCAGCGGCCGGCCGAACGACGGTACCGGCTGGCCACCCTCGCGCACGACCGCGTTCGGCGCCATCCGCACGTTGACCTGCGGCTCGCCGACCACGACCGCGGTGATCCAGCGACGCGTGTCCTGCTCGGCCGCCGCGAGCGCCGCGCCGCCGCCGTTGCTGACGGACGCGGCGATCGTGGTGATGTCGCCCGGACGGTACCGCACGCCGTGATGCGAGCCGTCGAGCAGCGGCCCGAACTGCTCGTTGAGCGCCCAGTATGCGAATTCGATCGACTGCAGCGTCACATGCCCCCAGTCCTGCTCGGGGTTCTGCTGCGAATGCGCGTGCTTGAACGCGTAGCGGTTCGGGAAGCGGCTGTTGAACGCGGCCAGGTCGCCGCTCGTGACGTTGGCGGTAAAAAGACTGGCGTTGCCGGCGAGCACGGCGTCGGCGAGCGTGCCGTCGATCAGCGTGATCGTGTCGGTGCCGAGCTCGTGCGCACCGTTGCCGCCGCCCTTGTCGTTGTATGCGACCGCGCAGCCGCGCTTGAGGCCCCACTCGCCGGCCGCCGAAATCGCGCCGTACACGCCGCGCGAACCGGACGACGTCGCGGTGACGATGCATGGCTGCGTGGGATCGAAGCTCGCGGGCACCTGCACGAGCAGCGTCACGTTCTTGCGGCCGCTGCCGTCGTCGGAATACGCGAGATATTCGGTGCCGGGGATCTTGCCCTCGCCGAGCGTGTCGTTGCCGTCGAGGTCGACGTTCGGCCCCCAGAAGCGGCCGTAGCCGCCATTGACGCTCATGTCGACGAGCGCGCGGTAGTTCGACCAGATCGCGACCCGGCGCAACTCGGCGCTCGTCGGCCTGGACGGATTCGCAAACGCGGGTGCGGTGGCGGTGGCGAGCCCGGTCTTGCCGAGGCCGGCCGTCAACAGATCGTCGCTCGTGCCGTCATAGGCGGTCGTGCGCACGCTGCCGGACACGAAACCGGGCAGCCGGTTGCGCTCGCCCGAATCGTCGCCGTTGCAGGCGCCGAGCATCGCGACCGCGACGAGCGCCGCGCCCAAGAGAATCCGACTGCCCCACCCGTGCGTCGTCATAGCCGCCCTCTCGATATCGTTATCGGTTCGCCGCTGCGTCGTGCGCGGCTCACGGCCTCTGAAGAAAACACCGGGCCGTCCAGCACTTTCCGTCCCGAAGAAAGCCCGTTGCGCGTGCCCGTTCGGGGGGGCCTGGCGCAAAGCGGCAGGCCCGAGGCATTCTAAAGCGCAAACGGGCCCCGGTACACCGGGGCCCGCCGCGAGCAGGCGCGCGGCGCTGGCGCGCCGCCGCCCGGCATCATTGCTGCTGGACCGTCAGCTTGTTCGTGACCGACGTCACGCCCTTCACGCTCTTCGCTGCCTCTTCCGCCTTGTCGATCTGTGCCTGGTCGGGCACCGTGCCCTCCAGCGAGATCGCGCCGCCCTTCGAGCGCACGACGAGGTTGGCCACGTCGATGCCGCCAGCCTTCGTAATTGCCTTGCGCACCGCGTAGCCGAGCTTGCGGTTCGCCTTCTTCGCAGTCTTGGCCGCGGCCTTCGGCGAGCTCGCTGCCGCAGCCGGCGCCTCGGTTGCCGCCGCATCGCTCGACTGCGCATATACGCTGCCCGACAGACAGGCCGCCACGGCCGCAACACCCAACGCTCTCAACACGATCGACTTCATGCTATCTCCTTATGACTTCGGAACGGCCGTGCACAGTACGGCCGGATACCCCCAAAGGCAGCCGGCCCGCGCGCGAACGGGCGGGACGGCCGATGATTTCCACGGCGATGCGAGAGAGGCGACACGGGCCGGCGACCGGCGCACGCGAATGCGGGCCGGCCGGGCCGGACAGCCGCCGGCCGGACGCGCCCGGTCTATTGCGTGCCGGGTCGCGCGCGAATCGGTCGCGGCTGCGACGCACAATGTAATCCAGCGCCCGCCGAAGCGCAAAGCTTTTGAGCGCGACCGCCCTGCGGCGGGCGGCGGGCGGCGGGCGGCTCGCACGCCCGCGTCCGCCGCCGCGCCACGGCGCCGGACTCGCGCATGCCGGGCGAAACCGGGTACCATCGCCGCCAGAACCTGCATCGCGTACATCGTCCGTGACGCCCGTCATCAGCGCGTCATGCCCGTGTCATCCGCCCACTCCATGAAGCCAGCCCGCCCTCGCCCGCCCCGCCGCATCCTCGCCCGCTTCGTCGCGGTGTCGTGGCGCGACCTCGCGCTGTCGATCGGCCCCACCGTGCTGCTCGCGGTCGCGGCGGTCTGGCTCGCGGTCAAGCTGATCCAGCCGGCGCCGCCGTCCACGCTCGTGATTTCGTCCGGCCCGCCGGGCAGCACCTACTGGAACGCCGCGCAGAAATACAAGGCGATCCTCGCGAAGAACGGCGTCACGCTCGACGTCCAGTCGTCCGAAGGATCCGCGCAGAACCTCGCGCGACTGTCGAACCCGAACGCGCCGGTCGACGTCGGCTTCGTGCAGAGCGGCATCGGCCCGAAGGAGCGCGACGAGCACCTGGTATCGCTCGGCAGCATCGGCTACGTGCCGCTCGCGATCATGTACCGCGGCCCGGTGGTCGCGCGGCTGTCCGACTTCAAGGGCAAGCGGCTCGCGCTCGGCGCGGAAGGCAGCGGCGCGCGCGAATTGAGCCTGGCGCTGCTGAAGATGAACGGCATCGTGCCGGGCGGCTCGACCGAGCTGCTGCCGACGGCCGGCGAGGACGCCGCGACCGCGCTGCTCGACGGCCGGATCGACGCCGCCTTCCTGTCCGGCGACTCGACGCAGATCCCGGTCATGGCGAAGCTGTTCCGCGCGCCCGGCGTGCACGTGTACTCGTTCACGCAGGCCGAGGCGTACGCACGGCGCTTTCCGTACCTGACCGCGATCACGCTGCCGATGGGCGTCTACGATCTCGGCCGCAACCTGCCGCCCGCCGACATCCATACGGTCGCGCCGACGATCGAGCTGGTCGCGCGCGATTCGCTGCACCCCGCGTTGTCCGACCTGCTGATCGAGGCCGCGCGCGAAGTGCACGGCCACGCGACGATCCTGCAGCACGCGGGAGAATTCCCGTCGGCCGTCACGCGCGGCTTCCCGCTGTCCGACGACGCGGCGCGCTATTACAAGTCGGGCAAGACCTTCCTGTACCGGCGGCTGCCGTTCTGGGTCGCGAGTCTCGTCGACCGGCTGCTGGTCGTCGTGGTGCCGCTGATCGTCGTGCTGATCCCCGGGCTGCGGCTGGTGCCGTCGCTGTACGGCTGGCGCGTGCGTTCGCGCATCTACCGCTGGTACGGCGCGCTGATCGCGCTCGAGCGCCGCGCGCTCGGCGAGCATACGGCCGAGGAGCGCGTCCATCTGCTCGACGAACTCGACGACATCGAGGAGGCCGTGAACCGGATGAAGATGCCGCTCGCGTATGCGGGGCAGTTCTACGTGCTGCGCGAGCACATCGGCTTCGTGTGCGAGCGGCTCACCGCGCACGACCACGACACCGCATCGGGCACACCCGGCGCCGGCGGACCCGCGGCGGCACGCGGCGGCGCGGCGGCGGCGCCTGCCGGCGAGCCCCCTCGGGCGACTCCCGGTTCCGCATGAGCGGCCGATCCGCGATCATTGCTGCATCCGCGCGGCTGCGTCCGCGCGCCGCCAAGTAACATGAAGGCCGCCGCGAGGCGCACACGCCCCACTCTCTGGAGATCGCCATGACAACCGGCCTCGACACCACCCAGCCTGCCTGGTTCTTCGACTTCGTGTCGCCGTTCTCCTACCTGCTGCTCGAACAGCACGACAAGTGGCCGGACGTGCCGTTCGACCCCGTCGCCGTGTCGCTGCCCGACCTGCAGCGCCACTGGGGACAGCGCCCGAGCGCCGACGTGCCCGCCAAGCGCATGTTCACGTACCGCCATGCGCTGTTTCGCGCCGAACAGCTCGGCATCCGCTTCAAGATGCCGCCCGCGCATCCGTTCGACTCCGACAAGGTGCTGCGCCTCGCGATCGCGCTGCGCGCCGACATCGCGACCGTGCTGGAAATATTCCGCTTCATCTGGCATGACGGCAACGACCCGTCGACGCCGAACGGGTTCGCCGCGCTGTGCGAGCGCGTCGGCGTCGGGCACGGCGACGAGCTGATCGAATTCGAGGAAACGAGCGCGCAGTTGCGCCGCAACACCGACGACGCGATCGCGCTCGGCGTGTTCGGCGTACCGACGTTCTGGATGAACCAGCAGCTGTTCTGGGGCGAGGACGCGCTGCCGATGGTGCTGTACTGCGCGCGCACGCCGAACTGGCTCGAATCGCGCGAGGTCAAGCGGATCAGCACGCTGCCGAAGGGCCGCGTGTGATGGCCGGTATCACGCACCGCGACGCGTGGCTGCGGTAAGGTTACGCTTCTGCCGAATCACCGCGCACCGATGGAAGACGACGACCGTACCGCCTCGCTCGATATCTGGCTCGTGCGCGTATTGCGCACGCTGCTGCTCGAGCGCAGCGTCACGCAGGCCGCGCTGCGGCTGAACCAGACCCAGCCCGCGATCAGCACCGCGCTGCGCAAGCTGCGCGAGACGCTGAACGACCCGATTCTCGTGCGCGGCAAGTCCGGGATGGTGCCGACCGAGTATGGTGCGTCGCTGCTCGGGGCGGCGTCGCGCGCGCTGCGCGAGGTCGACTTCATCGCGACGCCGCACGGCGACTTCGACCCGTCGTCGGCGCGGCGCACGTTCCGCGTCGCCGCGCCCGACTACCTGAACGATTTCTTCATGCCGACGCTGATCGAGCGCTTTCGCGACGCAGCACCGCATGCGCACCTGGAAATCGACTCGCTGAACCCCGCGCTCGATCACGCGGAGGCACTCGAATCGGGTGCGCTCGATCTCGTGATCGGCAACTGGCCGAAGCCCGACCCGCGCTTCGCGCGCCAGGACCTGTTCTCCGACACGATCGTGTGCCTGATGCGCGACGCGCATCCACTCGCGCGCGAACCGCTCACGCGCGAAGCGTACGCGTCGGCCGCGCACGTCGCGCCCACGCCGTACACCGGCGACAAGCGCAACGCGATCGAGATCGGCCTCGCGCGCGCGCGCCTCACGCGGCGGATCGTGACGACGCTGCCGTATTTCGGGATCGTGCCGCAGGTGCTGCTGCAGTCTGACCTGATCTTCACGACGACGCGCCGCTTCGCGACGCACTACGCGCAGCTGCTGCCGCTCGTGGTCGTCACGCCGCCCGTGTCGTTTCCGCGCATCAAGAGCTACCTGCTCACGCACCCGCACCCCGATCGCCCGACCGACATCGCGTGGCTGTGCGCGCTGATGCGGAGCGTGTCCGACGAGCTGACCACCGCACGCGGCCGCAAGCGCTGACGCCGCGCGGCATTGCCTGCGCGCGACGACGCGGCACCGCCGCTCAGGCCGTGCAGAAGGTTTCCTGCAGATGGGTCCAGCGCACGATGCCTGCCGCGTCGCGCGCGAACACGGCGGTCGCGCGACGCGCGGGCAGTTCGCCCGATGCCGCCTGCTGCGCTTCGAGATAGGTGAGCACCGCGTGCGATGCGTCGGCCATGAGCACGCGGATGTCCGACAGCGCGATGCGCAGCCCCGGCTTCGCGCCGCCGAGCGTCGCGAACAGCGCGCGCGTGCCGTCGCGGTCGAGCGCGCGACCGTCGGTCAAGATCATCGTGAAATCGGCGGAAAAGGCTGCGATCAGCGCATCGAGCGCCGCGGGTGAAGTATCGGTGCCGGACAGCCAGCGCTCGATGTCGACGATGCTTGCATCGAGTGCGTCGAGATAGACCTGGGGATCGGACATGGTGCCTGCGCGAGAAGACGCGCGGCCCGATGCCGCGCGATCCGTGCAGTGTAGGCAAAAACGCGCGGACGTGCGTCGGACGTGCCGACCCGCGTCGTTACCCGTCGTTACCGCGCGCAGCTCACGTCGTCGCGCATGCGTCCCGCCGCGGCCGCCTTCGTGTCGGCCACCGGCATGCCCGAGCGGGCCTGCAGCAGTTCCGCGCAGACGGCCACCGCGATCGCGCCGGGTGCCTTGTCGACGATGCCCGCGATGCCGATCGGGCACACCATCTCCGCGAGCCGCGCCGGATCGACGCCGCGCGCCGCGAGCCGGCGCTCGAACTTCACGCGCTTGGTGCGCGAACCGATCATCCCGAAATACGCAAAGTCGCGCCGCCGCATGATCTGCGCGGCAAGCGAGAAATCGAGCGCGTGGTTGTGCGTCATCACGAGGAAGTACGCGCCGGGCGGCGCCGCGTCGACGACGGCCTCCGGCGTGTCGGTCGGCTCCGGCTGCACGTTCGGCGGACATTCGTCCGGGAACAGTTCGTCGCGCGTGTCGACCCACTGCACGACGCACGGCAGTGCGCCGAGCAGCTCGACGAGCGCGTGACCGACGTGCCCCGCGCCGAACAGCACGATGTGCATCGGCGGCGGCGCGGCCTTCGCGCGGGGGCGCCGGCCGGTGCCCGGCGCGAACGCCTGTATCGGCGACGGCATGTTGCCGCACGCGCCGTCGCAACCGGCGGCGGACGCATGCGACGCGGCATGCGGCGAGTGCAGTGAGCCTGGAGGCCGGTTCATGTCAGCCTGCCTGCACGGCGCTCGCCGCGCGCACCGCGTTCACCGCACGCAGGATCGACTCGCCGGTGGCCGGCGCGTCGAGCGGCGGATTCACCCGGTAGTCGCCGACCGCGGCAATCGCGTCGCGCACCGCGAAGAATACCGAGAACGGCAGCAACAACGGCGGCTCGCCGACGGCCTTCGACCGGTGGATGCTGTCCTCGACGTTGCGGTTCTGGAACAGCCGCACGTTGAACTCGGGCGGCGTGTCGTTGACGGTCGGAATCTTGTACGTGGACGGCGCGTGCGTCATCAGCTTGCCGCCCGCGTTCCACCACAGCTCCTCGGTCGTGAGCCAGCCCATCCCCTGGATGAACGCGCCTTCGACCTGGCCGATGTCGAGCGCCGGGTTCAGCGAAGCACCGACGTCGTGCAGCGCGTCGACGCGCAGCGTGCGCATCTCGCCCGTCAGCGTGTCGATCACGACTTCCGACACGGCCGCCCCGTACGAGTAGTAGTAGAACGGCCGCCCCTGCAGCTTCGACTGATCCCAGTACAGCTTCGGCGTCGCGTAGAACCCGTCGGACCACAGCTGCACGCGTGCGAGATACGCCTTCGCGATCACCTCGCCGAACGGCACGCTGGCGCCACCGATCCAGACGAAGTCGTTGCCGAACTTCACGTCGGCCGCGTCGACCTTGCCGTCGCCGAACTGCTTCGCCGCGAACGCCGCGAGGCGCTCGCGCAGCTGGCGCGCCGCATCCTGCGCGGCCTTGCCGTTCAGGTCGGAGCCCGTCGACGCGGCCGTCGCGGACGTGTTCGCGACCTTGCTCGTGTCGGTCGCCGTCACGCGGATCCGGCCGAAGCGGATGCCAAGCTCGTGCGCGACCACCTGCGCGACCTTCGTGTTGAGCCCCTGCCCCATCTCCGTGCCGCCGTGGTTCACGAGCACCGAGCCGTCGGTATAGATGTGCACCAGCGCGCCGGCCTGGTTGAAGTGCGTGACGTTGAACGCGATGCCGAACTTCACCGGCGTGAGCGCGATACCCTTCTTCAGCACCGTGTTGCGTGCGTTGAATTCGCGCACGCCCGCGCGCCGTGCGCGGTAGTCGCTCGTCGTCTCGAGTTCGCCGAGCAGTTCGTGCAGCACGTTGTCCTCGACCGTCTGCCCGTAAGGCGTCACGTTGCGTTCGGTCTTGCCGTACAGGTTCGCGTAGCGCACGTCGAGCGGATCGCGGCCGAGCGAGCGCGCGATGTCGTCGAGGATGTACTCGATCGCGAACGCGCCCTGCGGGCCGCCGAAACCGCGGAACGCGGTGTTCGACTGCGTGTTGGTCTTGCCGCAGTAGCCGGCGATGGCTACATCGCCGAGCCAGTACGCGTTGTCGAAATGGCACACCGCACGCGTCATCACCGGGCCCGACAGGTCCGCCGAGAAGCCGCAGCGCGACGTCATGTCGAGTGCGACGCCATCGAGGCGGCCATCGTCGTCGTAGCCGACGTCGAAGCGATAGTGAAAGTCGTGCCGCTTGCCGGTGATCATCATGTCGTCGTCGCGGTCGGGGCGCAGCTTCACCGGGCACAGCAGCTTCCACGCGGCGAGCGCCGCGCAGCACGCGAACAGGCCCGACTGCGATTCCTTGCCGCCGAATCCGCCACCCATCCGGCGGCATTCGACCAGCACGTTGTGCGACGCGACGCCGAGCACGTGCGCGACGAGGTGCTGCATCTCGCTCGGGTGCTGCGTCGAGCAGTACACGTGCATCCCGTCGTCGTCCTTCGGCACCGCGTAGGCGATCTGCCCTTCCAGATAGAACTGCTCCTGGCCGCCGAGCAGCATTTCGCCCGACTCGCGATGCGGCGCGGCGGCCAGCCGCGCGGCCGCGTCGCCGCGCGCGAGCTTCAGCGGCGGGATCACGTAGGTTTCGGCCTTGCGCGCGTCCTGCGCGGTCAGGATCGCGGGCAGCTCCTCGTAGTCGACCTGCGCGCGGCGCGCGGCGAGCCGCGCGATTTCGTGCGAGGTTGCGACGACGATGAACATCGGCTGGCCGACGAATTGCACGATGCCCTTCGCGAGCACCGGGTCGTCGTGGATGATCGGGCCGCAGTCGTTCACGCCGGGGATGTCGTCGGCCGTGAACACCGCGACCACGCCGGGCGTCGCGCGCACCGCGTCGAAGTTCATCGACACGATCTTCGCGTGCGGCTTCGCGGACAACCCGAGCGCCGCATGCAGCGTGCCCGCGACGAGCGGGATGTCGTCGGTGTAGGTCGCGCGCCCGCTCACGTGCAGGTGCGCGGATTCGTGCGCGCGGGAGACGTGGACCTGCGCCGCGTCGGCTTGCGGGTCGAGGGTGTTCAGGAACGGTTCTGCTTGCTGGTTCATGTTCGGTGTTCTCCCTCGTCAGACGCGCGCCGCGTCGTTGGCAACTTCGGCGGCCACTTCACGCACGTTCAGCGACTGCGGCGGCAGCGGGTCGTGCGGGCGCGTCTCCAGCCAGAATCTGTACATCAGGTTCTTCGCGGTATCGAGGCGATACGCGCTCGTCGCACGCATGTCGGTGAGCGGCTGGTAGTCGCGCTCGAGCGCCTGCATCGCGGCCTGCGCGGTGGCTTCGTGCCATGGCGCGCCGTCGAGCAGGCTTTCCGTGTGCGTCGCGCGCTTCGGCGTCGCGGCCATCCCGCCGAACGCGACGCGCGGCTCGCGGATCAGTTCGCCGTCCGCGATGAACGCGAACGCTGCGCACACCGCCGAAATGTCGGAGTCGAACCGCTTCGACAGCTTGTACGTCCGGAACTGCAGCTTCGCGCGCGCGCCGGTGCGGGTCGGCACCTTCAGGCCGACGACGAATTCGTGCGGCGCCATGTCCTTTTGCTGATAGCCGGTGTAGAGCGCCTCGAGCGGCAGCTCGCGCACCGTGTCGCCGCCGCGCAGCACGACCCGCGCGCCGAGCGCGATCAGGCCCGGCATCGAGTCGCCGATCGGCGAACCGTTCGCCACGTTGCCGCCGATCGTCCCCGCGTTGCGGATCGGCAGCGACGCGAAGCGCTTCCACATTTCGGTCAGTTCGGGATACGTGCCGGCCAGTGCCGCATACCCGTTCTCGAGCGTCACGCCCGCGCCGATCTCGATCCAGTCGTCGCCGTGCACGATGTTCTGCAGTTCGGCGATCTGGCCGACGTAGATCAGGTCGTCCAGACGGCGCATTTGCTTGGTGACCCACAGGCCGATGTCGGTGCTGCCGGCGAGGATCCGCGCGGCCGGACGCTCGGCCTTGAGCGCGGCCAGCGCGTCGAGCGTGCGCGGCGCCGCGAAGCGCGCGCCGTCGGGCGTCGTGTAGTCGAACGTGTCGTCACGCCTGAGCGATGCGAGCGTACGGGCGAGCGTGGCCGTGTCGACCGGCGCGGTAGACGCCGGCGCACCTTCGCCGGTCGCATCGAACATCTGCACGGCCGCGTCGACGATCGGACGGTAGCCGGTGCAGCGGCACAGGTTGCCGGTCAGCGCATCGGCGATCTCGGTGCGCGTCGGCACGTCCTTCGCCTTTGCGCACGCACTGCCGCAGCCTTCGTGGCCGTGCCTCTCGTACAACGCCCACATCGACATCACGAAACCGGGTGTGCAGAACCCGCATTGCGACCCGTGGCAATCGACCATCGCCTGCTGCACCGGATGCAGCGAACCGTCCGGCTGGCGCAGGTCTTCCACCGTCAGCAGCGCACGGCCGTCGAGCGTCGGCAGGAACTGGATGCAGGCGTTGACGGCCTTGAACGCGACGGTGCCCGCGTCGGTCAGCTCGCCGACGACGACCGTGCACGCACCGCAGTCGCCTTCCGCGCAGCCTTCCTTGGTGCCGGTGCAATGCGCGTCCTCGCGCAGATACTGCAGCACGGTGCGGGTGACGTCGGCGCCGCTGACTTCGCGGACCGCGTGACGATGGTAGAAGCGGATCGGCTCACTCATGTCTCTATCGTTCTTCAAGTGTTCTTCAAGTGGGGGCAAGGCGGCCTGCGCGGGGCGCTCGACCGACGTTTCTCTGACAGTTTGCACGCTATCACCATCAAATTCCGCAACCCATAGCCCATCACGCATGGGGCCCATATAACTGTCGCGATATGGGCGTCGAGGTCGCCCGGCGGGCGGCGCGCGCCTTGCTCCATCTGGATCCCAGGCTTGCCGGCACCGCGCCGCCAGCGATTCTTCGGCAACGGAAACGGGGCGCGATTAACTAAATGGTCCCTGCGGGAAAACCGGTTCCATGGGAAAATCCCGATTCCGTTTTTCGCCGTCTTCCGTTCCGTTTTCGCCCATTCAATCCGACCCCATGTCCACCGATTCCGCCACATCGCCGCGCAGCGGGTTTGCCGTCACGCTGCAAATCGTGTCCGTCGTCTGCTTCACGTTCATCTGCTACCTGACCATCGGCCTGCCGCTCGCCGTGCTGCCGGGCTTCGTCCACGACGACCTCGGCTTTTCCGCGATCGTCGCGGGCGGCGCGATCAGCGTCCAGTATTTCGCGACGCTCGCGTCGCGCCCGCTCGCCGGGCGCTTCGCCGACACGCTCGGGCCGAAGCAGACGGTGCTACGCGGGCTGATCGGCTGCGGCGTGTCGGGCGTGCTGCTGCTCGTCGCGCTGCTGCTGGCCCACTGGCCGGTCGCGAGCCTCGTGCTGCTGGTCGCGAGCCGGCTCGTGCTCGGCGTCGGCGAGAGCCTGTGCGGCACCGGCGCGATCCTGTGGGGCATCGGGCGGGTCGGCGTCGCGCACAACGCGAAAGTGATCTCGTGGAACGGCATCGCGACCTACGGCGCGCTCGCGCTCGGCGCGCCGGTCGGCGTCGCGATCGCGCATACGCTGAATCCGGCGCTGATCGGCGTGATCGTGATCGCGCTCGCCGCGACCGGCTTTTATCTCGCACGCCTGATCGATTCCGTGCCGCTCGTGCACGGCGAACGGATGTCGTATGCGAGCGTGTTCACGCGCGTGCTGCCGCACGGCCTCGGTCTCGCGCTCGGCTCCGCCGGCTTCGGCTCGATCGCGACCTTCGTCACGCTGTACTACGCGGCCCGCCACTGGCCGAACGCCGCGCTGTCGCTGACCGTGTTCGGCACGCTGTTCATCGGCGCGCGCCTGCTGTTCGCGAACACGATCAAGACTTACGGCGGCTTCCGCGTCGCGATCGTGTCGTTCGCGTTCGAATGCTCGGGCCTCGTGCTGCTGTGGCTCGCGCCCGTGCCGCACGTCGCACTCGTCGGCGCCGCGCTGACCGGCTTCGGCTTCGCGCTGATCTTCCCGGCGCTCGGCGTCGAGGCGGTCGCGCTCGTGCCACCGGCAAGCCGCGGCGCGGCGCTGTCCGCTTATTCGGTGTTCCTCGACCTGTCGCTCGGCATCACGGGCCCGCTCGCGGGCTATGTGGCCGGTGAGTTCGGCTATCCGCAGGTGTTCCTGTTCGCGGCGGTGGCCGCGGCGGCGGGCGTCGCGCTGTCGATGATGCTGTACCAGCGGCAGGCGCGGGTCGCGGGAAGCGGCGCGGCGGCTTGAGCCGCTCGCCGCCGGACGGCCAGGCGGCCGCTGCCCCGGCGGCACAAAGGAAAACGCCCGCATCGCGCGGGCGTTTTTTGTTTCCGGCGGCCCGCGGCGGCGGCCCCGGTCAGGCCGTGCGCAGGAACAACCGGCGCGTCAGGTCGAACGCGACGAGATTGCCGGCCAGCACGAGCAGCAGCCCGAGCACCGCGAGCGGCGACCACTGGTAGCCCTCGAAGACCGTCGACACGGCCAGCGCGACGATCGGAAACAGCACCGTGCAGTACGCGGCGCGCTCGGGGCCGATCCGGCCGACGAGGGTCAGGTAGGCGGTGAACCCGATCACCGAGCCCGGCACGGCCAGATAGAGAAGCGCGCCAAGATAGCGCGGGCTCGGGTCGATCATGAACGGCAGCCCGGCCACCACACTGCCGACCGTCAGGATCGCCGCGCCGATCAGCATCGCCCAGCCGTTGGTCGCGAGCGGGTGCAGGCCCATCGACTGCATCCGGCTCGACAGCAGGTTGCCGGCCGAGAAGCACATCGTGCCCGCGAACGCGATCGCGAGGCCCGTCCAGGTCGCGTGATCGTCGAGGTGACCGGCCATCTGCTGCCAGAACAGGCACGCGATGCCGGTCAGCCCGAGCAGCGCGCCGGCGATCGCGGACGGCCGCAGCGGGCGGCCCATGAACAGCCGGCCGTTGACCGAGTTCAGCAGCGGCGCGGTCGAGAAGATCACGGCGACGAGGCCGCTCGGCACGACCTGCTCCGAATAGTAGAAGCACAGGAAATTCAGGCAGAACAGCGCGAAGCCCTGGGCGACGAGGTAGCGCCACGCCTCGCGCGGCGGGCGCACCGGCCGGCGCATCACGCGCAGCAGCGCGAACAGCACGGCGGCCGCGAGCCAGAAGCGCCATGCGATCGACACGGGTGGCGGGACGGCGCCGAGTTGCCATTTGATCGCGATCCAGGTGGTGCCCCAGATCAGCACGGTGACGAAATAAAGCGACAGGTTCATGGCGGCAACGAAGCAGAACGAGTGAAACGGACTCCGACTGTGCCGCCGCCCAGCCCGCGCGGATTGTCCGGAATTGCGGTCTTTTTCGGGCGGCCGCACGGCGCGCTGCGCGCGCGCTTATACTCGCCCCATCATGAGTTCGCCCCTGTACGCCCCGCCCGCCGACCACGCGGCCGCCCTTGCCGGCGGTGCGATGCCGTTCGGCCTGCAGTCGGTGTGCCGCACGCTCGCCGAGGCGAACGCGACGCTCGAACGCTTCGCGTGGCTCGGCGACCATCTCGCGATCGCCGAATGGACGCGCATCACCGACGAAAGCGAGACGATCTACGAACAGCCCGGCCACCACACGCTGTCGTGCTATCTCGACGGCGGCTACCGGACGGAGCGCGAACGCGTGCCGCGCTACGGCGCGCCGAGCCTGCTGTGCGCGCTGCCGGGCGACCATGAATCGCGCTGGTGGGTGCGCGGCGAGATGCACTTCATCCACCTGTACTTCCTGCCCGAGCACTTCACGCAGCGCGCGATCCGCGAGCTCGATCGCGAGCCGCGCGAGCTGAAGCTCGCCGACCGCACCTATTTCGAGGATGCGCGCGTCGCGGCGCAGTTCCGTTCGCTCGCGCTCGAACGCTGGGACGATGCCGACGGACGACTGCGCGTGAACGAAGCCGCGCACGACGTGCTGAGCCTGCTGCTGCGCGGCCAGAGCACGACGCGCACCGATGTGCCGTTCCGCGGCGGGCTCGCGCCGGCCGTGCGCCGCCGCGTGCGCGACTATATCGACAGCTACCTGTCGCAGCCGCTGACGCTCGGCGAACTGGCGAACGTCGCCGCGCTGTCCGAATACCATTTCTCGCGGATGTTCAGGCTGTCGTTCGGCCGCGCGCCGCACGCGTGGGTGGCCGAGCAGCGGCTCGCGCGGGCGCGGCTGCTGCTGCGCACGACGACGTTACCGCTCGCGCAGGTCGCGGCCGAATGCGGCTACGCAAATGCCGGCCACTTCAGCCATCGCTTTCGCGACGCGCACGGCACGACGCCGAACGCGTACCGGCGCGCGATGCAGGGCGGCTGAACGCCACGCGCGTCGGCCGTCGACGAGGCGGTTTCGTGCAACGCACCCGCCTCGCCGCTCTCCGCTTACGTACCGCGTCGCGACAGTTCCTGCTCGAGCGCGGCCACGCCGGCCGGCAGGTCGACCGGCACCTTCAGATCGTCCATCGTGCGGCCGAACGCATGCAGCGTGCGGAACAGGTTGTGTTCGCGGCACTGTTCGCCCATCTGCCCGATCCGCACGATCGGCAACCCGAACGAGCCCGAAATCTCGACCTGGTACTGCTTCGAGATATGGCCGCACACCATCCCCGGCGTGAGCCCTTCGGGTGTCTCGATCCCGACCACCGAGTTGAGCCGGCAGCCCTTCGGCGCATAGAGCGTGAGCCCCATCGCCTCGACGCCCGCCTGCAGCGCGAGCGAGCAGCGCAGGTGGCGTGCGAAGCGGCTTTCGAGCGTCTCCGCGCAGACGAGCCGCAGCGCCTCGTGCAGCGCGAGCACGCCCGACACCGGCGCCGTGTAGTGATAGCCCGCGTTGTGCCAGAAGTTCTCCGCGAGCGCCATGTCGAGGCACCAGTGCGCGTTCGGTTCCGGACGCCGCTTCATGCGCTCCCACGCGGCGTCGGAGAATGCGATCAGCGACACACCGGGGATCGACGACAGCCCCTTCTGGCCGCCCGTGATCACCGCGTCGATGCCCCATGCGTCCATTTCGAGCGGCATCGTCGACAGCGTGCACACCGCGTCGACCACGACCAGCGCGCCGGCCGCCTTCGCGAGCGCGGCGATGTCGCGCAGATCGCGGTTCCATACGGTGTTCGACGTCTCGCCCTGCACGATCGTGACGATTTCGGGCCGCTCGCGCGCGATCGCGTCCGCGATCTCGTCGAGACTCGCGACCGAGCGGTCGGCCACCTCGAGCGTGGCGACGTCGGCGCCGACGCGCGTGGCCATCTCGGCCATCCGCGCGCTGAAGAAGCCGTTGCGGATCGACAGCACGCGCGTGCCGCGCCACGCGAGGTTCGAAATCGCCATCTCCATCGCGGCGGAGCCGGGGCCGGCCACGCCGAGCACCCACTTCGAGCGGGTCTGGAACACGTAGCGCGCCATCTCCTTCACCTGCTCGATGATCTTCGCCATCGTCGCGCCGAGGTGGTTGATCACGATCGTGTTCGCCTTCGCGACGGCGGCCGGGATCGGGACCGGGCCGGCCCCCATCATCAGCAGCGGTTCTTCGGGCAGGATCGCGTCGAGCGGCACGACGACGGGACAGGGAATCGGCGAGTAATCGATGGACATGGCAGGTCAAGGAGGAAGGAAGAAAACGCTCGGACGTCGTTCGCCGCACGGCACGGCGAACTGATCGATCATTCCGCGTTCCGCGCCCGCGCGCAAGAGGCACGCACGGCCGGACAGCATGACGCTGGCCCGGTCGACGGACCGGGCCAGCCGGCCGTGCGTGCGCCGCACGAGCGGGTTTCGCAATACCGCGGCGTTGCCGTGCGCGCATGCGAAACGGTTCCATCCGCGCTTCGATGTCCGCGATTTTCTCTCGCAGTATGGCGACGCGCTCCGGATGCCCACGTTCTGCACGATACATGCATGGACTGGAATACCGGCCATCACGATAAAAATCGCGCACCGTGGAATCGGCCCACGAAAACCGGACTTGGGTCAAAAACATCCATTATCGCGGCATCAATTGGTGAGCGATTTCACCCATTACCACGACCGGCCACTCATCATCACGCACAACGCATTGATTTACATCATAAATATTCAAACCATGGGCAGTTTCACTGAATTCACTCCCGGCTATCCACGGCATACACACACGCCACCGTCGCGCTAAATCGATACCCGCGATTTCGATTTTACGCAACCCGCCCTTTTTCACAGGTTGACGGATATCGGTTCTGTAATGAACAATCGTCTGCAGAATCGAAATCCGATTTTTCGATACGGGCCAGAACCCGGTGTCACGCGACGGTTTTCCAGCCCGCGCAACGAAAAATCACAATCAAAATCAATCAACCGGGCCAGATATTCGCGAGCCATGAACCAGATTCAGACCATGCGTGTGTTTGTCTGCGTCGCCGAACAGCAGAGCTTCCGGCGCGCGGCGCACCATCTAGGCGTGTCCAACGCGCTCGTCACGCGCTCGATCGCGATGCTCGAGTCTCACCTGAACACGCGGTTGATCCACCGCACCACGCGCAACCTGTCGCTGACCGAGGCCGGCCTGCGCTATCTCGACGGCTGCCGTGCGCTGCTCGAGGAATTCGACCACCTCGAGGCGTCCGTCGCGCACGCCGTGCGCGAGCCGGCCGGCACGCTGCGCGTCGTCGCGTCGGGGCTGCTGTCGCCGCTGGCGCTCACCCCGCTCGTCAGCAGTTTCCGGCACCGCTACCCCGAACTGCGCGTGCAGCTCACCGTCACCGAAGGGCCGCTCGACGTGCTCGATTCCGGCTACGACGTCGGCATCGCGACGGGCAACCGGCTCGACGGCAACCCGACGCTGATCGGCCACGCGCTCGCACCGAACCCGTTCGTCGCCTGCGCGGCGCCCGCGTATCTCGAACGGCGCGGCGAGCCGCGCGCACCCGACGACCTGCCGGGCCACGACTGGGTCGCGCTCGCGCCGCACCAGCATGCGCCCGCGTGGCGGCTGGTCGGCCACGACGGCGTCACGCATTCGATCACGGTGCGCCCGACCTGCACGGTCAACCAGCTGGCGCTCGTGCAAGCGGCGGCCGTCTCCGGGTCCGGCATCGCGGTGCTGCCCGAGGCAAGCATCGCCGACGCGCTCGCCAACGGCGCGCTCGTGCGGCTGTTGCCCGCCTACCGGATCGACGACCCGGACGCGCAACTGTCGCTCGTCTACCCGAACCGCCAGTACGTGCCGGCCCGCACGCGCAGCTTCGTCGAGCACGCGCTCGAGCATTTCGGCGCGTCGGCGGCCCGCGAGCGGGCCGGCTACGGCTTTCTGCGCACGCCCGATCGCCCCGACATCGTCACCGGCCGGCAGACGGGCCTGCAGTAAACTGCACGCGACAGCCATCGGAGGTGCAGCGTGCGAGTGATCCTGTTCAGCAGCCGGCAATACGACGACGAATCGTTTACCGCCGCCAACCGGCAATTCGGCTATCGGCTGCACTTCCAGCCGTCGCACCTCGACGCGGAAACCGCGATCCTCGCGCACGGCTACGAGGTCGTGTGTCCGTTCGTCAACGACACCGTCGACGCGGCCGTGCTCGAACGGCTCGCCGACGGCGGCACGCGCCTGATCGCGCTGCGCTCGGCGGGTTTCAACCACGTCGACCTGGCGGCCGCCGAGCGGCTCGGCATCGCCGTCGTGCGCGTGCCGGCGTACTCGCCGCATGCGGTTGCCGAACACGCGGTCGCGCTGATCCTCGCACTCAACCGCCGGCTGCCGCGCGCGGTCGCACGCACACGCGAAGGCGACTTCTCGCTGAACGGCCTGCTCGGCTTCGACCTGCACGGCAAGACCGTCGGCGTGATCGGCACCGGCCTGATCGGCAGCGTGTTCGCGAAGATCATGATGGGCTTCGGGATGCACGTGCTCGCGCACTCGATGCCGCCTTACGACGACGAATTGATCGCGTTCGGCGCGCGCTACGTCGAGCTCGACGAGCTGCTGCACCAATCGGACATCGTCAGCCTGCACTGCCCGCTGCTGCCGTCGACGCACCATCTGATCAACGCGCAGACGCTCGCGCGGATGAAGCACGGCGCGATGCTGATCAACACCGGCCGCGGCGGCCTCGTCGACGCGCAGGCGCTGGTCGACGCGCTCAAGAGCGGGCAGCTCGGCCATCTCGGGCTCGACGTGTACGAAGAGGAAAGCGGCCTGTTCTTCGAGGATCACTCCGACCTGCCGCTGCAGGACGACGTCCTCGCGCGCCTGCTGACATTCCCGAACGTGATCGTCACGTCGCACCAGGCGTTCTTCACGCGCGAGGCGCTCGCCGAGATCGCGCATACGACACTGCTGAACATCGAGGCGTGGCACACCGGCACGCCGACCAACGTCGTCACGACGGGGCGCTGATCCACGGCGCGCGGCGCACGCGATCCGTCAACGATTCGTCATTTTGTTTTGACTGATGTAACGCCGCACGTCCGGCGTCTGCTATCGTTGCGCCGACTTCCCCCTTGCTTCTGCCGCTCATGCGTTTCGACGACTCCGCCATTGCCGCGGTCTACCGCGCCATCTTCGAACGGCGCGACATGCGCCATTTCACGCCGGCGCCCGTCGATCCGGCCACGCTCGCGCGGCTGCTGCGCGCCGCGCACCACGCGCCGAGCGTCGGCTTCATGCAACCGTGGCGCTTCATCCGCATCACCGATCCCGCGCTGCGCACCGCGATCCACGCGCTGGTCGAGGCCGAGCGCCGCGCGACCGCCGACGCGCTCGGCGAGCGGCAGGACGAATTCATGCGCCTGAAGGTCGAAGGTGTGCGCGAATGCGGCGAGTTGCTGGTCGTCGCGCTGACCGACGATCGCGAGCGCCACGTGTTCGGCCGCCGCACGCTGCCGGAGATGGACCTCGCGTCCGCCGCCTGCGCGATTCAGAACATGTGGCTCGCCGCGCGCGCCGAAGGGCTCGGGATGGGCTGGGTGTCGCTGTTCGACGTCGACGCGCTGCGCACGCTGCTCGGCATGCCGGCCGGCGCGAAGCCGATCGCCGTGCTGTGCGTCGGGCATGTCGATGCGTTCTATGCGAAGCCGATGCTCGAGGAGGAGCGCTGGGCCGCGCGGATGCCGATCGAGGCATGCCTGTTCGAAAACGGGTGGGACGCACCTGCGACGCAGGCCGCCGATTGCACGGCAAACGCCGGCACGACAGCCGGATCGTCGCCATCGTCATCGCCGTCGCCCGAGGCAGCCGCACCGGGCGACCGCTCCGACTCGACACCAGCCGGCGCCCTGCCCGGGCGCTAATCGAGCCGGCGGCGCACGAAAAGCGCCGCGCCACCGACGTCGGACATCGTCCAGTCCCACACTGTGGCGCCCTGCGGCCGCTACCGCGTCGCACGCCGGCAACATCCGTTTTGGCCCCGAGCATAGGGGTTTTCACTGAAGTAGAATCGCGGCTGATGTCCCCCGCCCCGCCCGCCGCGCGCATCCCGCACCGGCCTCGGGCCGCGGCCTTTCCGTAGCCCACCGCGATGCCATTACCTCTTTTCGCCCTTGCCGTCGCCGCATTTGGAATCGGTACCACCGAGTTCGTGATCATGGGGCTGCTGCCCAACGTCGCCCGCGACCTCGGCGTGTCGATCCCGGCCGCCGGGATGCTCGTGTCGGGCTACGCGCTCGGCGTGACGATCGGCGCGCCGATCCTCGCGATCGTCACCGCGAGGATGCCGCGCAAGCGCGCGCTGATGGGCCTGATCGGGCTGTTCATCGCGGGCAACCTGTTCTGCGCGATCGCGCCCGGCTACGCGATGCTGATGGCCGCGCGCGTCGTCACCGCGTTCTGCCACGGGGCGTTCTTCGGGATCGGTTCGGTGGTCGCGAGCAACCTCGTCGCGCCGAACCGGCGCGCGCAGGCGATCGCGCTGATGTTCACCGGCCTCACGCTCGCGAACGTGCTCGGCGTGCCGCTCGGCACCGCGCTCGGCCAGGCCTGGGGCTGGCGCGCGACGTTCTGGGCCGTCACCGGCATCGGCATCGCCGCGGCCGCCGCGCTCGCGATGTGCCTGCCAAGGAACCTCGCGATGCCCGACACCAGCATCACGCGGGAATTCAGCGTGCTGAAGCATCCGCAGGTGCTGATGGTGCTCGGCATCAGCGTGCTGGCGTCCGCGAGCCTGTTCAGCGTGTTCACGTACATCACGCCGATCCTCGAGGACGTGACGGGCTTCTCGCCGCGCCAGGTCACCTACGTGCTGCTGTTGTTCGGTCTCGGCCTGACGGTCGGCGGCACGCTCGGCGGCAAGCTCGCCGACTGGCGCCGGATGCCGTCGCTGATCGCGACGCTCGCGCTGATCGGCATCGTCCTCGCGCTGTTCGCGGGCACGATGCATCTGCCGTTCGCGGCGCTCGCGACGATCTTCGTGTGGGGCATCCTCGCGTTTGCGATCGTGCCGCCGCTGCAGATCCTGATCGTCGATCGCGCGAGCGACGCGCCGAACCTCGCGTCGACGCTGAACCAGGGCGCGTTCAACCTCGGCAACGCGACGGGCGCCTGGCTCGGCGGGATGGCGATCGGCTCCGGCGTGTCGCTCGTGAACCTGCCGTGGGTCGGTGCCGCGATGGCGGTCGCCGCGCTCGCGCTCACGCTGTGGTCGGCGTCGCTCGAACGCAGTCCGGTGAGCAGGCCGACCGGATACGTATGACGCGCGTGCAGCGGCGGTGCCGGCGGCCCGGCGGCGTGCCGCCGCGTTCGTTGCACACGCAACGCCATGCGAACCTGATGGCCTTCATGGACCTTTCAGGGGCCGCGGTGTAGCATCGCGCCCGATGAAAGCCATTCTCAATCGTGATTTCCTCGCGCTGATCCTGAGCGTCGCGGTCGTCGGTCTCGGCACCGGCGCGACGATGCCACTCACAGCGCTCGCCCTGACCGAAGCCGGACACGGCACCAACGTCGTCGGCATGCTGACGGCCGCGCAGGCCCTGGGTGGCCTCGCGATCGTCCCGTTCGTCACCGCGCTCGCGCGGCGCATCGGCGCACGTCGCGCGATCGTCGTGTCTGTCATGCTGCTCGCGGCAGCCACGGTGCTGATGCAGTTCACGTCGCACCTGATCGTATGGGGCGTGCTGCGCGTTCTGTGCGGCGCGGCGCTGATGCTGCTGTTCACGATCGGCGAGGCATGGGTCAACCAGCTCGCCGACGATTCGACGCGCGGCCGCGTGGTCGCGATCTACGCGACCAACTTCACGCTGTTCCAGATGGCGGGCCCCGTGCTCGTCAGCCAGATCGCCGGCGCGACGAGCATCCGCTTCGCGCTGTGCGGCGCGCTGTTCCTGCTGGCGCTGCCGACGCTCGCGACGATCCGCCGCGCGCCGCTCGCCGGCGACGACGCGCATCACGCAGCGCACGGCAGCTGGCTCGCCGTGCTGCCGCGCATGCCCGCACTGATCATCGGCACTGGCTTCTTCGCGCTGTTCGATACGCTCGCGCTGTCGCTGCTGCCGCTCTATGCGATGGATCACGGCGTCGCGAGCGCGACCGCCGTGCTGCTCGCGTCGATCATGCTGTTCGGCGATACCGCGATGCAGTTCCCGATCGGTTGGCTCGCGGACAAGCTCGGCCGCGAACGCGTGCACCTCGGCGCCGGCTGGATCGTGCTCGCGGGCCTGCCGCTGCTGCCGTTCGTGATCGAGAACCCGTGGCTGTGCTGGCCGTTGCTGTTCGTGCTGGGCGCGGCGGCCGGCAGCATCTACACGCTGTCGCTCGTCGCGTGCGGCGAACGCTTCCGTGGCGCGGCGCTCGTCACCGCGAGCTCGCTCGTATCGGCATCGTGGAGCGCCGCGAGCTTCGGCGGCCCGCTGGTCGCCGGCGCGTTGATGGAGCAACTGGGCAGCAACGCGCTGATCGGCGTGCTGGTCGTCTGCGTCGCCGCGTTCGTCGCGGCCGCGCTGTGGGAACGACGCGTCGCGTTGCAGCGCGCGGTCTGACGCTGACGCAGATGTTGGCGCTGACGCTCGTGCGCAGCGTCACGCACCGGCGCTTGCGTACCGCCACCCGCCACCCGTCACCCGCCGCCGAAATGAAAACGGCCCGCGCAATGCGGGCCGCCCTCTGCTTCGGACTACGCGTAACGAGTCGCGGTGCAGTCCGTCATACGCTGCGGGCCGGCAGGATCTTGCCGGCACATGCGCCGAAACCAACGCGATAACCGTCGCCCTGGCACCAGCCCGCGAGCGTGAGCTCGTCGCCGTCCTCGATGAACGCGCGGCTGCCGCCACCGTTCAGCGCGAGCGGCTCCTTGCCGTTCCACGTCAGTTCGAGCAGGCTGCCGAACGAGTCTTTCGTCGGGCCGCTGATCGTGCCCGATCCCATCAGGTCGCCGACGCGCGTGTTGCAGCCCGCGACCGTGTGATGCGCGAGCTGCTGCGCCATCGTCCAGTACATGTGCTTGAAGTTGGTGCGGCAAATCGATGTCGCTTCGGCGGCGCCCTCCGCGCGCAGCGTCACTTCCAGCGCGATGTCGAACGCATGCTTGCCCGCGTGCCGCAGATACGCGAGCGGCTGCGGCGACTGTTCGGGCTGCTCGACGCGAAACGGTTCGAGCGCGTCGAGCGTGACGATCCACGGCGAGATCGTCGTCGCGAAGGTCTTCGCATTGAACGGGCCGAGCGGCACGTATTCCCACTGCTGGATGTCGCGCGCGCTCCAGTCGTTCAGCAGCACCATCCCGAAGATATGCGCTTCGGCATCCTCGCAGGCGATCGGCTCGCCGAGCGCGTTGCCGCGGCCGACGATGAAGCCCGTCTCCAGCTCGATGTCGAGCTTGCGGCATGCGCCGAACACCGGACGTTCCTGGTCGGGCAGCTTCAATTGGCCGTTCGGGCGCCGCACCGGCGTGCCGCTCACGACCACCGACGACGCGCGGCCGTTGTAACCGATCGGCATCTCCGACCAGTTCGGCAGCAGTGCATTCTTCGGATCGCGAAACATCGAGCCGACGTTGGTCGCATGCTCTTTCGACGAATAGAAATCGGTATAGCCGGGAATGTCGACCGGCAGGTGCAGCGTCGCGCCGCGCTGCGCGACGAGCACGCGCGTGCGCAGCGCGGCGTCATCGCGCAGCCGCGCGTCGTCGCGCGAGAACAGGCCCGACAGCTGCACGCGCACGCTGCGCCATGCGTCGCGGCCGAGCGCGATGAACGGGTTGAGCGTCGGCGCGGCGAACACGTCGGCGCCGGCCGGCAGCGTCACGAGGCCCGCACGCGCGAGCGCGGCGAGGTCGACGATCTGGTCGCCGAGCGCGACGCCCGCGCGGCGCGCCGGTTGCTTCGCATCGCTGAAGATCCCGAACGGCAGGTTCTGGATCGGGAAATCGCAGGCGGGATCGTTCGCCGTCTCGACCCAGCTCTTGCGGGCCGGGTCGAGCGTCGCGCGCCAGTCTTGGGTATCGCTCATCGTTGCTCCGGATTGAAGTGTTTCTTGATGCCTTGCCAGCATTCGAAGTAATCGGCCTGCAGCTGCGCGGTGTCGAGCGCATAGCGCGTCGGCCGGATCAGCGTGCGGGTCTCGAACATGAACGCCATCGTCGCGTCGACCTTGTGCGGCTTCGTCGTGTCGCTCGCCGACGCCTTCTCGAACGTGTCCGCATCCGGCCCGTGGCCCGACATGCAGTTGTGCAGGCTCGCGCCGCCCGGCACGAAGCCTTCGGCCTTCGCGTCGTACGCGCCGTGCACGAGCCCCATGAACTCGCTCGCGACGTTGCGGTGGAACCACGGCGGGCGGAACGTATCCTCGGCCGCGAGCCAGCGCGGCGGGAAAATCACGAAGTCGATGGTGTCGACGCCCGGCGTGTCGCTCGGCGACTGCAGCACGAGGAAGATCGACGGATCGGGATGGTCGTAGCTGATCGAGCCGATCGTGTTGAACAGGCGCAGGTCGTATTTGTACGGCGCGTAGTTGCCGTGCCACGCGACGACGTCGAACGGCGAATGGCCGATGTCCGCGCGCCACAGGCGCCCGTTCAGCTTCGCGACCAGCTCGAACGCGCCCTCGCGATCCTCGTACGCGGCCTGCGGCGTGAGGAAATCGCGCGGGTTCGCGAGCCCGTTCGAGCCGATGGGGCCGAGGTCCGGCAGGCGCAGCAGCGCGCCGAAGTTCTCGCAGATGTAACCGCGCGCATCGCCGTCCGGCAGCGCGACGGAAAAACGCACGCCGCGCGGGATCACCGCGATCTCGAACGGCTCGACGTCGAGCTGCCCGAACTCGGTCGCGATGAAGAGCCGCCCCTGCTGCGGCACGATCAGCAGCTCGCCGTCGGCGCTGTAGAAGAAGCGGTCCTGCATCGAGCGGTTCGCGGCGTACAGGTGGATCGCGCAGCCGTTCATCGCGGCCGCCGAGCCGTTGCCGGCCATCGTCACGAGCCCTTCGACGAAATCGGTCGGCTCGGCCGGCATCGGCAGCGGGTCCCAGCGCAGCTGGTTCGGCGGCGTCGGCGGGACGTCGGCCGAGTCGCCGAATTCCGACACGAGCCGCTGCATGCTCGTGAGCGGCTCGAACGGCCGGTGCACGGCCGCCGGCCGGATCCGGTACAGCCACGAGCGGCGGTTGTGGCCGCGTGGCGCGGTAAACGCGGTGCCCGACAGCTGCTCCGCGTACAGCCCGTACGGCGCGCGCTGCGGCGAGTTGCGGCCGTGCGGCAGCGCGCCGGGCAGCGCCTCGGTCGCGAATTCGTTCGCGAAACCGCTCAGGTAGCCGGCTCGCGCCGGTTTCGACAGGTCAAGCGTCATCGTTTCCTTTCTCCATCAATTCATGGCGGCGTTCGGCGCCTGCGCACCGCCGCGCCGCGTTACGCCGGCCAGTCCCAGCACGAACAGCGCCGAGCACAGCACGGGCACCGCGGCCGCATGGAACAGCGCGCCGTTGGTCCAGTTGAGCGCAATCAGTTGTCCGCCGACGAGCGGCCCGAGCACCGAGCCGATCCGGCCGATGCCGAGGCTCCAGCCGATGCCGGTCGAGCGCAGCGACGTCGGGTAATACTGGCCCGCGAGCGCATTCACGGCCGGCTGCCCGCCGACCACGCAGAATCCGCCCGCGAACACGACGGTCAGCAGCCGCGGCAGCGCATGCGCGACCGAGCCGATCAGCCCGACCGAGACGGCCGCGCACGCGAAGCACGCGAACAGCACGCGCACGAAGCCGTAGCGTTCGATGAACCAGCCGAGCGACAGCGTGCCGATCACGCCGCCCGTCTGCAGCACCGTGCCGACGATCACCGCCGTGCCCGGCGAATAGCCCGCGTCGCGCATCACGGTCGGCAGCCAGTTCGACAGGAAGTACAGGTCGATCAGGTTCATGAAGCTGATGGCCCACAGCAGCAGCGTGACCGGCAGGCGGCCATGGCGGAACAGCTCCGCGACCGGCGCGCCGCTCGCCGCGCGCTCGCGCACGACGAGGCGCGTGCTCGCGTCGATGCCGGCCTGCGGCGCGAAGCGCGCGAGCCAGGCGCGTGCCTGCGCGTCGCGCCCTCTCAACACCAGGAACTGCAGCGACTCGGGCAGCCGCGCGAACATCGCGAGCGTCAGCACGAGCGGCACCGCGCCGCCGACGAAGAACACCGAGCGCCAGCCGAGCGCCGGAATCAGCGCGGCGCTGATGAAGCCGCCGATCGCGGCACCGAGCGTGAAGCCGCACGACACGATCATCATCCGCTTCACGCGATGCGCGGCCGGGCTGAATTCGCCGACCAGCGCCATCGCGTTCGGCATGATGCAGCCGAGGCCGAGGCCCGTGACGAAGCGCAGCGCCATCAGCACCGGGATCGAACCGGCGAACGGCGTCGCGAGCATCGTCGCCGCGAAGAACAGCGTCGAGCCGATCAGCACCGGGCGCCGCCCGATCCGGTCGGCCAGCACCGACAGCCCGAGCGCGCCGAGCAGCATCCCGAACAGGCTCGCGCTGAACACCGGCCCGAGTGCCTGCTTCGGAACGCCCCATTCGGCGATCACGCTGGGCGCGACATACCCCATCGCCTGTGCATCGAAGCCGTCGATCACGAGACACAGCCCGCACAACGCGAGCAGCATCCAGTGAAAGCCCGGGCGATGGGTCTCGTCGATCACGCGCTCGACTTCGAGCACGCGCGCGTCGGCCGGCGCCGCGCTCATTGCGCCACCTCGGCGGCCGGATGCACGGGCGGCGTCACGTCCTGACGCGCGAGCGCCATCGCTTCGCGCAGCACGTCGGCATCGCCGATCTGGTTCGCGAGCAGCAGGATCAGCTTCGCGTTGACGAGCTGGCTGTCGGCGTCGGACAGATCGCGATGCATGTCGATCAGCGCTTCGTAGAACGCGTCCGGATCGGCCAGGCGCGGGCGTGTGTCGAGTCGGGGCATGACGGGTGTCTCCGGTATCGTTGTCGTGTTCAATGCGATGTTCCGCGCGCGCAGGTCGCGCGCGCCAGCGCGTCGGCGATCGCCTGGCGCTCGAGCGTGCGCATCCGTGCGCAGACGTGCTGGTCGGGGCGCAGCAGATAGAACGTGCCGGGCTTCGCGTCGTAGCGTTGCGCGGCGAGGCCGTCGACGTCCTCCACGACGTCGACGCCGGCCACCGGCTGCGCATGCCCGGCCGGCACGACCAGGACCGGCCGCACCGGCAGCGCCAGGCCGTCGAGCGCCTGCGCGAGCGCGGCGGCGTCGCCCGGCAGCCCGAACAGCACGCCCGCGAAACCGTCGCCCAGATGCCGCAGCAGCCAGCCCGACGTGCCGTGCGCGCGTACCGGCGCATCGGCCGCCGCCGCGCCCGGCCGCATCGCGCACGCGAACGTGTCGCCGGTGCGATCCGGCGTGTTCAGCGGCGAATCGGCCAGCACGGCCGGCACCGACAGGCGGCCGCTGTTCACGAGCTTGCGCGCGAATTCGCAGTCGCGCGCGAGCTTCAGCGTCGCGTCGCGGAACACGCGCGATACCGCGCTCTTCGGCGTGATGAAGTCGGTCGAGCGCGTCGAGTTGCGAATGTTCTCGTCGGCCGCGAACTCGCGCTCGCTCGCGTAGGTGTCGAGCAGGCGATCGTCCGCGTGGCCGTCGAGCACGAGCTTCAGCTTCCACGCGAGGTTGTCCGCGTCCTGCACGCCGCTGTTCGCGCCGCGCGCGCCGAACGGCGACACGCCGTGCGCGGAATCGCCCGCGAACAGCACGCGGCCGTGCCGGAACGTATCCATCCGCTGGCAGCGGAACGTATAGACGCTCACCCATTCCAGCTCGAACTCGACGTCCGGCCCGAGCAGCGCACGCACGCGCGGGATCACGCGCTCCGGCTGCTTCTCGGCGACCGGATCGGCGTCCCAGCCGAGCTGGAAGTCGATGCGCCACACGTTGTCGGGCTGGCGATGCAGCAGCACCGACTGGTTGCGGTGGAACGGCGGATCGAACCAGAACCAGCGTTCGGTCGGGAATTCCGCCTTCATCTTCACGTCGGCGATCAGGAAGCGGTCCTTGAACGTGCGGCCGCGGCTCTCGAGGCCCATTGCCGCGCGCATCGGGCTGCGCGAGCCGTCGGCCGCGATCACGTACTGCGCGCGCAGCGTCTCGATGCCTTCCGGCGTCTCGATGGTCAGCGTGGCGTGTTCCGCCGATTGCGCGACGTCCGCCACCTTGTGCTTCCAGCGGATGTCGATGTTCGGCAGCGCGAATGCGCGCTCGGCCAGATAGCCTTCGACGTAATACTGCTGCAGGTTGATGAATGCGGGACGCGCATGACCTTCCTCCGGCAGCAGGTCGAACGCATACAGCTGTTCGTCCTGGAGGAATACCTTGCCGACGTGCCAGCTCACGCCCTTGTCGACGAAACGCTCGCCGCAGCCGAGCCGGTCGAAGATCTCGAGCGTGCGCTTCGCGAAGCAGATCGCGCGCGAGCCCGTCGACAGCGTGTCGTCGTCGTCGAGCAGCACGACCGGCACGCCCTGCTGCGCGAGGTCGATCGCGGCCGACAGGCCCACCGGGCCCGCGCCGACCACCACCACCGGGTGTATGGCGGCGTCATCGCCGGCGGCCCGCGTCGCGCGCGGCCGGTAGTCGAACTTCAGCGTCTGGTAATCGATGCTCATGGTCGCCATCCGCTCCTCAGCCCTGCCGTCCGCGCGCCGACGCTCGCTGCGTCGTCCCGCTCATGCCCGTTGCCCGCCGCTGCCGCGACCCGCCCTGCCTCGCCCACTTGCTGTCAACCGCCACGTCTCGCTCCTTGCTTCCTGTTGATTCGATTCGGGAAACGGCGCCGCGCCGGGCGCCCGAACGCCGCTTTTCTTGATCGGCGACAAATCTTTGAATTTACGAATAGTAAAACCAATTACGAATAGTGAAATCAACGTAAACCCTAGCCATCTGCGCAAGGACGGGATAACCATATGAGCGAAACGCCAAGCCGAGCCGGGCGCGCGCTGCTAATATCAAGACATGAGGCGGCCCGTTCGGCCGCCATTTTTCCTTCCTACGCCGATGATTCCGCCCACCATTCCCGAGCTGGTCGTCCGTGCCGGGCAATTGCCGTATCTGCGGGAACACCTTGCGCTCGCCGAAGGCGGCACCGCGTGCGCAAACCTGCCGGAGCGCACGCTCGCGAGCGCCTATGAGCCGATCTACGACGTGACGATGCCCGGCGCGCCGCAGTCGACGTCGTTCGCCGACGCGATCGAGCGCTACGGCGACGAACTCGGCTTCCAGGCCGTCACGCTGGTCACGGGCGCGCCGCACGATCCGGTCGACTCGGCCGTCGACGACCAGACGCTCGTCGCGATCGATCGGCTGTCTCGCGCGCTGCACGCGATCAACTTCTTCGGCGCGCAACGCCACGGGCTGCTGTTCCTGCGCGTGCACGAACGGCTGCTGAAAAGCGTGAAGTACGACCACGGCAAGCATTTCTCGTCGGTGCTGCAGCGCTTCGGGCTACCGACCGAGCGGATCGTGATCGAGCTGCCGGCGGTCGCGGTCGCGCACAAGACCTTCCTCGGCTACCTGACGCGCAGCTACCAGCATCACGGCTTCAAGGTCGCGGACAAGCTGCCCGACCCGGGCCGGATCCTCGCGGTCGAATCGGAGATGGCGCGGCCCGACTACATCAAGATGGATGCGGGCATCGCGCTGCGCGACGGAATGGTGAAGGCGCTGGTCGCGTATGCGCAGCGCGTGCGGATTCCGCTGATTTTCGACGGCGTCGTTGACGAGACGCAGTGCGAGCTGCTGCGCCAGCACGACGTGCGGTTCATGCAGGGGCCGGTGTTCTCGAAGGTCGTCCCGGCCTGAGCGGGCCGACGGCCTGCGCGCGCGGGGTGCGGCACGGCGGATGGCGGATGGCGGAATCCGCTGTCGGTATTGGTATTGCGTCGGGAATCGGGGGCGGCGTGCATCGTCGCCCGATAATGGCCGGTTCCTCTTCCGTTCATGCGTGAAGGGTCGAACGCGCGTGTGCGCGGATTCGACGCCGGCACGTTGCTAGGCCCTTCCGCCATCGTCGAATTTCGGCAGATCGTCGTCGATCTCGATGCCCGGGAAGCGATCCCCGTACCAGACGTGCCACGCGGGACGCAGCCGCGCCGGCTCGTCGAGCGTTGCACAGTTGATTTCCACGGTCGTCGGCGCATCGGCCAGCCGATACTCCAACTGCGCGCCGCAGCGGCCGCAGAAGCGCCGCTCGCCCCACGCGCTCGACGCATAGACCGTCGGCTCGCCCTGCAGGTATTCGAATGCGTCGAGCGGCACCGATGCCGACGCGACGACCGCCGCCCCCGTCGTGCGCTGACAGAGCCGGCAATGGCAGAAGCCTGCGTCGGCCGGAATGACGGCGATCCGGTAGCGGATCGCCCCGCATGCGCAACCGCCTTCCATGGTTTCCGGGTGGGACATCACGAACCTCGTCATCGTCGGGGAACCGGTGGATGATGATGAGCGCGCCTCGCGTGCGGCGCAACCGGCAGTGGCGGCCACGCTGGCGCCCGGTCGGCCCGGCGACGCGCCGCTCGCGGCGCCCGTTTCAGACCGTCTGCCCGAGCCGCTGCGCGAGCGCCTTCAGCTTCGGCCCCACCTGCGTGCGGAACACGTCCTCGTCCATCGACGACGCGGGCCCGCTGCAGCTCAGGATCAGCCAGCGCCCCTCGCGCGGTTCGCGAAACGGCACGGCCGCCGCGTTCACGTCCATGTGCCATGCGCGAAACGAATAGCAGCACCCGCCCACGGAGAACTCGGCCACCGCGTCCTGCGCGGCCGCGACAAGCACATCCGCGTCGGCCCCGCCGCCGGCCGCCCGGTGCAGATCCGCATAGAGCGCGCGGCGCACGTCCTCCGGCTGCACGGCCAGGTACGCGCGCCCCATCGAGCTCGTCAGCATCGACAAGCGCGAGCCGGAGGCAAGCCCGAGCGTCAGCGCGGTTTCGCTGCGGATCGTCTCCAGATAGATCATGTCGAGCCCGTCGCGGCAGCCGAGCGACACGGCCGCGCCGATCTCGCGCGCGAGCGCCTGCATGTGCGGCCGGGCGAGATCGAGCGTCCCCGAGCCGGACAGCAGCGCGTAGCCAAGCGACAGCACGCCGGCGTCGAGCGCATACTTTCCGAGCGTCTCGTCGTAGCGCAGATAGCCGAGCACGGTCAGCGTATACGCGAGCCGGTTCACCGTCGCCTTTGGCAGCCCGGTGCGCTCCGCGAAGTCGCGATTGCCAAGCATCGTCTCGCCGGGCCGGAATGCGCGCAGCAGGTCGAGCCCGCGCGCGAGCGCAACGACGAACTTGCGTTCGTCGATCGTGGTTTCGTCGATGGTTGAAAGTGTCATGTGATGCTACACTGGGTGCGTTTTGCAAAACATTGTTCCGCACAGCGGAACTACAGTCAAGCAAACTTTAGACGTTGGGGCAGGCCGCGAAGCGCCAGCCCGGGACCGACCGCCAAGCATGGGATCAGGGCAAGCGCTGAAGCGCCCACCCTGGCCAACAGGAGATGACACGATGAGCGCTGCAACTTTTCATTGGGACGATCCGCTGTTGCTCGACCAGCAACTGACCGAAGAAGAGCGGATGGTGCGCGATGCCGCGCACGCGTATGCGCGGGACAAGCTCGCGCCGCGCGTCACCGAGGCGTTCCGTCACGAACGCACCGACGCCGAGATCTTCCGCGAGATGGGTGAGATCGGCCTGCTCGGCCCGACGATTCCGGAAGAATACGGCGGCCCCGGCCTCAATTACGTGAGTTACGGGCTGATCGCGCGCGAAGTCGAGCGCGTCGACTCAGGCTACCGCTCGATGATGTCCGTGCAGTCGTCGCTCGTGATGGTGCCGATCCACGAATTCGGCTCGGACGCGCAGAAGCAGAAATACCTGCCGAAGCTCGCGAGCGGCGAATGGATCGGCTGCTTCGGCCTGACCGAGCCGAACCACGGCTCCGACCCGGGCAGCATGGTCACGCGCGCGACGAAGGTGCCAGGCGGTTATTCGCTGTCAGGCGCGAAGATGTGGATCACCAACTCGCCGATCGCCGATGTGTTCGTCGTGTGGGCGAAACTGGAAGAAAACGGCAAGGACGCGATCCGCGGCTTCATCCTCGAGAAGGGCTGGAAGGGCCTGTCGGCGCCCGCGATCCACGGCAAGGTCGGGCTGCGCGCGTCGATCACCGGCGAGATCGTCCTCGACGAAGTGTTCGTGCCCGAGGAGAACCTGATGCCGAACGTGAGCGGCCTGCGCGGCCCGTTCACGTGCCTGAACTCGGCGCGCTACGGGATCGCCTGGGGTGCGCTCGGCGCGGCCGAGTCGTGCTGGCACACCGCGCGCCAGTACGTGCTCGACCGCAAGCAGTTCGGCCGGCCGCTCGCCGCGAACCAGCTGATCCAGAAGAAGCTCGCCGACATGCAGACCGAAATCACGCTCGGCCTGCAGGGCGTGCTGCGTCTCGGCCGGATGAAGGACGAAGGCACGGCGGCCGTCGAGATCACGTCGATCATGAAACGCAACTCGTGCGGCAAGGCGCTCGACATCGCGCGGCTCGCGCGTGACATGCTCGGCGGCAACGGCATCTCGGACGAATTCGGCGTCGCGCGCCACCTCGTGAACCTCGAAGTGGTGAACACGTACGAAGGCACGCACGACATCCATGCGCTGATCCTCGGCCGGGCGCAGACGGGCATCCAGGCATTCTTCTGATCATTCGCGTGCGATACGCGGCACCCGTCGAGTCATATCGTCGCCGCTGAAACGACACGGCCCGCCCGGCATCGCTGTCCGGCGGGCCGTTTTCATCGGCGCGCGCGTTCGTCACGCGCCGCCGACGCGGCAGCCGCTGCTTACTTGTTCGGCTGCGGCGTGAGGCGCAGGTACGGACGCACGGCGTTGAAACCCTTCGGGAAGCGCTTCTTCAGTTCCTCCGGATCCTGCAGCGACGGCACGATCACGACGTCGTCGCCGTCCTTCCAGTTGCCGGGCGTCGCGACCTTGTAGTTGTCGGTCAGCTGCAGCGAGTCGATCACGCGCAGCACTTCGTCGAAGTTGCGGCCGGTGCTGGCCGGGTAGGTGATGGTGAGCCGCACCTTCTTGTTCGGGTCGATCACGAACAGCGATCGCACCGTCAGCGTTTCGTTCGCATTCGGGTGAATCATGTCGTACAGCTGCGACACCTTACGGTCCGCGTCGGCGATGATCGGGAAACCGACGACCGTCGACTGCGTTTCATTGATGTCGTTGATCCAGCCCTTGTGCGATTCGACGCCGTCGACCGACAGCGCGATCACCTTCACGTTGCGCTTTTCGAATTCGCCCTTCAGCTTCGAGGTCAGCCCGAGTTCAGTCGTGCACACCGGCGTGTAGTCGGCCGGATGCGAGAACAGGACGCCCCAGCTGTCGCCCAGCCACTCGTGAAACTTGATGGGGCCCAGGCTCGATTCCTGCTCGAAATCCGGTGCGATGTCACCAAGACGCAGACTCATGATGTTCCCTCCTCGAACGATGCTGGTTGAAACCGCGCGCTGGACGGCGCGGGACAGTCCATCAGCTTACGGGAAGCAATGGGCGATGCGAACGATTATTCTGTTTGATATTCATACTTTTTTGTCATTTTTACCCGGTATCGGGACAGGACGGACGGCCGCAAGGGAAACTTTTCGCAGCATTTGCGGCTCTGTCAATGCTTACGAGTCGTTTACCATGTGGTCTTGCACCGCCGCCGCGTGTCTTCCCGGCTCGCCAGCAGGCAGGGGTTTCGCTACGATGTGAAACTGCAGCATGACAGCATGAAGGGAGTTGCAATGTCGGAAATCAACAAGGAGAAACTGATGTCGGATATCAAAACCGTTCTCGCGGACGCCGAGGATCTGCTCAAGCAGGCAGCGAGCAGCACGGGCGACCGGGCGGCCGAGCTGCGCGAAAAAGCCATGTCGCGCCTGAAGCAGGCCAAGGAAAAGGCAACCGACGTCCAGGTCGTGGTGGTCGAGAAAGGCAAGAAGGCCGCGCGCGCGACCGACGACTACGTGCACGAGCATCCGTGGACATCGATCGGCGTCGCCGCCGGCGTCGGCGTGCTGATCGGCCTGCTGATCAACCGCAAGTAACGCGCTCAGCGCCGTTCCGCCCCATGTGCCGCCCGGTGCGGCGCATGGGTGCCGAAGCCAGCCGGCGATTCGCCGCCGGCCGGCTTTGTCCTAGCCGCTCATTGCGCGCACAAGCGCCTCATCCATGACGACAGACACCCACCCGCAGCCGTCCGGCCAGGGACCGCTGCGCCGCCTCGTCGGCTCCGCGATCGGCCTCCTGCAGACGCGCCTCGAACTGGTCGGCATCGAACTCGCCGAGGAGAAGGAACGCCTGATGGGCGTACTGTTCCTCGGGCTCGCGGCCATGATGCTCGCGACGATGGCGCTCATCAGCCTGACCGTGCTCGTCACGATCGCGTTCTGGGATACCTATCGCTGGCAGTCGCTCGCAGCCATCACTGCGTTGTACGCGGTCGCGGGCATCGTATGTGCGCTGAAAGCGCGTTCGGGCCTGCGCGACGCGCCGACCGTGTTCGAGGCGACGCTCGCCGAGCTCGAGAAAGACCGCGAAATTTTCCGCGGCAAGCCGTGAACGCAGTCGCGTTCCCCTCTCTCACCTACTTCGCCGACGCGCCATGAGCCAGAACGTCACGGGCCATTCAACCCGCCCCCATTCGTCGCGATCGAACTGGAACGCGTCGCAGCATCGCGCGCTCCGCAAGGAATTGCTGATCCTGCGATCCGAGGTCGAACGGCTCGAGCTTGCCGAAGCCGCCGCCGAAATGCGCCACGCCGTCACGCGCTTCAGCTGGCTCAAGGTATTCGTCCCGGGCCTGTCGGGCACGAAGTTCAGCCAGTCCGCCAAGAACCTGAACGCGAGCCTCGGCCAACTCGTCAACCAGTACCCGATGTTGAGTTCGCTCGCATCGCTCGTGCTGGCGAAACCCATACGCTCGCTGCTGCGCGCGAGCGCAGGCCCCGCGCTGAAGTGGGGCTCCGTCGGCTTCGCTGCATGGGAGGTCTACCGGATCTGGAAGCAGTCGCGCGACGAGCGCGAACCTGCCACGAACGACGACTGACACCCGACGTGGCGCGCACACGTCCGGCGCCGTTGTGCGTTCTCCGTGCGTGGTCGCGTAATCACCGCAAGCCCCAGCATGTCCGCTCCCGCGAGTCCGCCTCTGCGTCGTTCGATCCCGCGTTGCCTTTGGTCCCGTCCGCGCGCAGCGTGAACGCTCCGCATGCGTCGTCGCGCATCGGGCCTGCATCGAGCGGGCGCGCAACGAGTTCGTAGGCCACCGACGCGTCATCGTCGACTGCTCGCCGCAGCGCCACGCCGTAGACCGGCTGCCCGTCCGGGGGCGCCTGCGAATATGCGTCTGGCAGCGTCCGTGGCGGCGCGCCGTCGAGCGTTTCGAGATACTGAGCCGCACGGTAGAGCGCCGCGACCGCGGATGCGCGATGCACGCGCGCGACATGCTCGCGATATGACGGAATACCCCACCCGGCCAGCGCGGCAACGATCGCGAGCACGATCATCAGTTCGAGCAACGTGAACGCGACCGATCGGCGCAGCAATGGAGGCTGTTTCATCGATGCACCGCCGCGACGCGACGCCAGCGCCGTGCAACGATGCGTCCGTCTCGCAGCGCGACCTGGTTCTGCAGCCAGACCACGCTTGACGCATGGCCACCGACACCACGCGCGGTGACGAGGTAAGCGCAACTCCCTTGAGGACCGACACCTCGCCAGGCTTCGATCAGGCAACGCGGCGGCTGGGCTGCCATCGGCCAGGAGGCGAACGGGGCGAACGCTTCGGCGACACCCAGTGCGGGCGCACGCCGCCATGCGTCCGGCTCGGCTGGTGAGGCCGGTTCATCGATGTATGGCGCCCCGCCTTCAAGGAAGCGCGCTGTGCATGCTGCCAGCGCTGCGTCGGCTGCGTGAAATGCGATCAGCCGGTCCGACAATGCACGCGTGCGGCGCGATTCCGTCAATGCGGATTCGAACCATGTGCCGGTCAGCGCGGCGACCGCAGCGCCAACCGCGATCACGGCAGGCAGTGCAAGGCCAGCGTCGCGACGCCAGCCGCGGCTGGTGGGCGGAGAGTGTGTGCGTGATGTTGTTCCGCTCAACATGGGACCCTCACCGCGTGCCGCATGTCGCGGAACGCAACGGTGCGCTGCCTTGCACGGCTTGGCCTGGCGCGATTCGCATCGCGAATTCGTCGACTAATCGGTTTGCGTAGATCATCGCAACACCCCGTAATCTTGCGCCGCATCATCCTTGGGACCGGAGGATGCAATCGCGGCATTGCGCAACGCGACGATTCGATGCAGCACCAGATGCGCGCGACCGTCCGATGAAACAGCCATGCGGCCGTCGCAATCGACATGACGCGCGGGCCCGTGCATCGGTTCGCCACGCGCACGCACACACACATGCACCGCAACGACATCGCGCCAGTCGCCGCTGCCCATCGCCCCCGCGCCGACGAACTGCGCGGCTTCGCGCCGCAGGTAGCGCACGCGCAGTTGGTCGATACCGGACACGACGGGCTGCGGCGTCCCCGGGCGCCCGCTTCCCTCGCAGTACAACTCGGGCTCGCCCGTCGACGGACTGACATGCGCGTCGAAACGGTTTTCCACGAGCGGCCGCTCGCCAGGAGCGCCAACGCCCTGCCCGAGACAATCCGACACCTGAGCTCCAATCGTCGGCCACGTCGACACGGGGTCGCCGACATATCGAACCAGCAATGCGTCCGACGCTGCGCGCACGGTTTCGCAGCGCACCTCCGCTCCATTGCCTCGCACGCGCCCCGCGGAACAGCCGAACATCGGCGGTAACGATGGCGCCCCTTCGACATCGAGCGGGCGAAACCCGGCCATCTGGATTTGCTCGCCGATCAGCATCAGTGCGGTCGCGGCCGCATCGCGCATCCGGAAGCCGTCTTCGGCTCGCCGCTGCGCGACGCGCTGGGCGTGGTACAGCGCACCGGCAGCCGCAAGCACCAGCAGACCGACCGTCATCGCGATCAGCACTTCGAGCAGCGTATGCGCGCGGCTGCGGCGTTCACCGTTCATCGGCATTGACCTCGGCCTCCCGAAAAGGTATCCGCGCGCACGACGGCGCCCCGACCGTTGCCCGCGCGCTTTCGCAGCGCGCCGATGTCAGCGCGGAGGCGTGAGCGTCACGCCAGCCGACCGTCACGTAGCGGACACCCGCCGGCCCATCGTCGAGCGCCGTCGTGCCGCCGGGCAACGATGCGGACACGAGCGCCGCGATGTCGTCGTCGGTGCCTGCCGCCGCGTGCCTGCCTTCAATGCGGGCATCGGCCAGCCACAGCGCGCGTTCACGCCAGATCGTCGCCCGCTGCGCGCGCGTCATCGCAAGCTGGCTGCCGGCCACGGCCAGCATCACGGTTGCAAGTAGCGCGACAGCCAGCACCGCTTCGAGCAGCGACGTGCCGCACATGGACTTGCGCGCGCGCTTCATGCCGCTTCGCAACGACCGGCGACGACGCGCGCCCGGCCACCTGCCGCGATCCGAATGCAGCGCGACACGCGTGCGTCGTCACCGGACAGCGTGCGCTGCGGACGCAGCTCGAAACGCCTGATCCCGCCAAGCACCTGGCCCGCCGGCGGAGCAAATGCCAGATCGTGCGCCGCCCCCGCGACAGCAATGTCGGCATCGCGCGGATAGCGCCGCAGCACGCGCGATCGTCCGTCGAACTGCCCGCTCACGACCCAGCCGCACGACCATCCCGGGAGGTCACACCGCGCGCCGGAACGCACGCAATCGCCGTCGCGCCCGGACCTGCACAGCGTGACGCGCACGCCTAGACGTGTCGCCTCGGTGCGCGCGAACGACAGCGCGCCGAGCAACGCACGTGAGCGTGCATCCACACGTTCACGCATGTGCCACTGATCGAATGCAGGTACTGCGTATAGTCCGATCGCGGCTGCCAGCGCGATCGCGACCATCAGCTCGACGAGCGTAAAGCCGCCGCAGCAGCGCATGCGTTGTTCAACGCCCTGTCGGGGCAGTCCCATCGCCATCGCCCTCCGTCAACGTGATGCGACAACTGTAGCGACGCAAGCAGACATGCGCCATTAGCCGGACGGCCGACTGGCGACATGTGATCGCGGCCGACACAATCGGCGCGAACTGTACCCACGGAGAAGACGATGAATGGACGCGGTGCGTCAGCGCTTACGCGAAGGTTTGGAGGGGGACGCGCGACGGAACTCTTCGATCACGTCGGCAAATTCGGAAACATCCTCGAACCGGCGGTATACCGATGCGAAACGGACATAGGCGATCGTATCGAGGCCGCGCAACTCGTTCATCACGAGTTCGCCAAGCTTCTCGCTACGCACTTCACGCTCGCCGGTTGCGAGCAGTTGATATTCGATGCGGGCGACCGCCGCGTCGATCGCGTCAGCCGCAACCGGCCGCTTGCGCAGCGCGAGTTGCATGCTGGCGACGATCTTGCGACGGTCGAATTCCGTGCGGCTGCCGTCCTTCTTCACGACGGCCGGCAAGTTCAGCTCGACCCGCTCGTACGTCGTGAAGCGCTTGTCGCAAGCCGAGCAACGACGGCGCCGACGAATCGCGGCGCCATCTTCGGACACACGCGAGTCGACGACCTGCGTGTCCTCATGCCGGCAGAACGGGCAGCGCATGCCGGATCAGCGATAAACCGGGAAACGCTTGGTCAGCTCGGCTACTTGCGCGCGCACTCGCTCGATCGTCGCTGCGTCTTCCGGGTTCTCG
>NZ_JBSAXF010000090.1:0-1008 GCF_053427845.1 Burkholderia sp. AW49-1
ACGACGCCTTCGTGCGCATCGAAAACGTCGTGAAGAAGTTCGGCGACAGCACGGCCGTCGACAACGTCAACCTGACGATCGCGAAGAACGAATTGTTCGCGTTGCTCGGCAGTTCGGGCTGCGGCAAGTCGACACTCTTGCGCATGCTCGCCGGGCTGGAAACGGCCACCTCCGGCAAGATCTTCGTCGACGGCGAGGACCTCGCGTCGCTGCCGCCGTACCGCCGGCCGGTGAACATGATGTTCCAGTCGTACGCGCTGTTTCCGCACATGTCGGTCGAGTCGAACGTCGCGTTCGGACTGAAGCAGGAAGGCACGCCGAAGAACGAAATCAAGGAACGCGTGGCCGACGCGCTCGCGCTCGTGCAGATGAGCAAGTACGCGAAGCGCAAGCCGCATCAACTGTCGGGCGGCCAGCAGCAGCGCGTCGCGCTGGCCCGCTCGCTGGTGAAGCGTCCGAAGCTGCTGCTGCTCGACGAGCCGATGTCCGCGCTCGACAAGAAGATCCGTCAGAAGACCCAGCTCGAACTCGTGAACATCATCGAGAAGGTCGACGTGACCTGCGTGATGGTCACGCACGACCAGGAAGAAGCGATGACGATGGCGAGCCGCCTCGCGGTGATGAGCGAAGGCAAGATCGTGCAGATCGGCACGCCGGGCGAAGTATACGAATACCCGAACAGCCGCTTCTCGGCCGAGTTCATCGGCTCGACGAACCTGTTCGAAGGGCGCGTGGTCGAGGACGAACCCGATCACATCTTCGTCGAGAGCGACGACCTCGAGGCACGCATGTACGTGAGCCACGGCGTGACGGGCCCGCTCGGCATGCCGGTCGGCATCTCGGTGCGCCCGGAACGCGTGCACGTGTCCCGCGAAAGACCCGGCTCGCATCACAACTGGGCGCGCGGCGTGGTGACCGACATCGCGTACATGGGTGCGTACTCGCTGTATCACGTGCGTCTGCCGAGCGGCAAGACGGTGGTGTCGAACCTGTCGAGCTCGCACCTGA
>NZ_JBSAXF010000091.1:0-931 GCF_053427845.1 Burkholderia sp. AW49-1
GGGGCGGCTGCGGGGAGACCACCATCGCGCGCCACGCCGGGGGGCTTATCGAAGTTCGCACGAACACATAAGCCGAACAACGACTCTATCGATCGATAACGACATGAAGACCATCCTTTCCCAACGTCTCACTCAAGGTGCGCTGGTTGCAGCGCTTTGCGCGTCCGTCGCCGGCTGCGGCGGCATGGTGACGCCCGGCGGCCAGAACGCCGGCGTCACGGGGGCTGCCGCGGGCGGCGCGAGCGCCGGCGCGGATTCGCAACTGCAGCGCTGCACGTCGCCGCTCGGCACGATCGCGGTCGACGACGGCCGCAACGCCGACTGGTGGGGCCCGTTCGGCAGCGCGACCAAGGTGACGAGCATCGATCCGCTGTTGCGCCTGGCCGTGCAGCAGTCGAACTGCTTCGTGATCACGTCGATCGGCAACCAGAAGAGCGACGCGCGCCTGTCGCGCATCACGCAGCTGCAGCGCAACTCGGGCGAATACCGTGCGGGTTCGAAGCAGCAGAAGGGTCAGCGCGTCGCGGCCGATTACTACATGGAACCGCAGATCGTGATCAACGATTCGCCGATCGGCGGCATCGGCAGCATGATCGGCGGGCTGATCGGCAACAGCGCAATCGCGGCGGTGGCAGGCCACCTGCAGACGAAGGCGTCGGTCGTGACGCTGACGCTGTTCGACGTGCGCTCGGCCGTGCAGATCGCGGCATCGGAAGGCAGCTCGACGGCGACCAACTACGGCGCGGCGCTGGGCGGCCTGGGCGGTGGCGTGGGCGGCGGTCTCGCCGGCTTCTCGACGACGCCGGAAGGCAAGGCGACGGTCGTCGCGTTCATCGACGCGTGGAACAAGATGGTCGTCGCGCTGCGCAGCTACAAGGCGCAGGACGTCAAGGGCGGCCTCGGTCGCGGCGGGCAGTTGCAGGTCAACTGA
>NZ_JBSAXF010000092.1:0-853 GCF_053427845.1 Burkholderia sp. AW49-1
TAGGGATCGGCAAACCAGATGTCCAGGTTCAGTCGCTCGGCCAGTTCTACATGACACGTCATTTCCGATCCGCGATCGTAGGTCAGGCTCTCGCGCAGAAAGGCCGGCACCTTTTTCATCTGGCGCGTGAAGCCTTCCAGCGCATCCTGGGCCGTGCAACCGTCCATCCGGCACAGCACCACGAAGCGCGTTTTGCGCTCGACCAGCGTGCCGACGCAGGAACGATTAAAGGCGCCCTTGATCAGGTCGCCCTCCCAATGACCCGGCCACTTTCGTGTTTCGATCTCTTCGGGACGATGGATGATGCGCAGTTCTTCCGGCACAAAGCTCTTGCGGGCCAGCGTCTTGCGCGTGTTGCCGCGCGCCGGCTTTTCCTGGCGAAGCGCTTCGATCATCGCCTGCTTCAAGCCACCGCGCGGGTGGGTATAAATCGACGCGTAGATCGTTTCGTGACTGACGCGTTGTTCCAGATTCTCGGGGTGCATGTCGCGAAGTCTGGCAGCAATTTGCTGTGGCGACCAGCGCCGATAAACCAGATCGTGATGCACCTGCCAGTACAACGCGTTTCCAGCCGCCAGCTTTCGTGGCCGCCGACTTCGTTCACGTCGCCTGCGATATCCCTGGGCCGCCGCCGTGGCGTCATAACGGCACGACGACTCCCCGAGGTTGCGCGTCAGTTCGCGCGCAATGGTCGACGCACTGCGATTGAGCAGCCGGCCTATCGCTCGGACGCTTGTATTTCTGGCCCGCTCGATCATGATGGCCGCGCGCTCTTCGGCACTCAAATGCTTGTATTTCGTCATCACAACACCCTACCTCATGACGGGTGTTGCACTTGAAACTAGAGTCTAAG
>NZ_JBSAXF010000093.1:0-818 GCF_053427845.1 Burkholderia sp. AW49-1
CCGCCGGCCGTGACGTCGTTGCTGTAGACGTAGCGGCCGAGCCGCGACTCGCCAAGGGCGTCGTTCGCCGCCTCCAGCGCCGCGCCGATCGACGGCAGGGACGCGCGGAACAGGCTCAGCACAAGCCAGTAATCGTCATCGGACATGGCCTTGTCGGCCGCCCAATGCAGACTGTCCAGCAGCTCCATGGCGTCACTGATCCGCGTGCCGATGCGGTTGCGGTCGGGGCGGTTCACCTCGGCCACGAAGTGCGACGCGAGCGGTTGCACGGCGTTCTTGTTCGTCTTTGCCATGACCGCCCCTCAGTGCGTCGTGCGCGGTTCGCGCGTGACGAGGCCGAGCGCCGCGAACAGATGCTGCTGCACGCGCCCCATCAGGCCGGCCGCGAACGCTTGGCGGCTGATCGTCACGCGGTGCGCGTCGACGTCGCCTGCGTCCTGCATGGCAGCTTCCATGCCGCGCGCGAACGCAGCGGCTTGATGCGCCGCGTAGTCATGCAGCCGCACGTCGCCTTTCAGGTCGAGCCATGCGTCGGCGCAGATCGCGCCCAGGTCGACGGCAAATTGCAGCTCGATCGGTGCGCCGGTATCGAGCGGCGGTGCGTTGTCGAATCCGTCGACAACCGCGGTTCGGATGCGTTGATCAGTCATGGCACACCTCCGGCTGCGCAGTGCGGCGCATGTCGGCCGAATACCGGCTCGCGACGCCTTGCCCCATGTCGACGAGCGCGCGCTCGTAGGTGCCCTCCGCAAGATGGGAACGGACGGCATCAAACAGGGCTTCGAGCTGGGCGAACTGATGGGCCGCACACATGGCGA
>NZ_JBSAXF010000094.1:0-776 GCF_053427845.1 Burkholderia sp. AW49-1
CAGCTGATCTCGAAGTTCAAGCTCGACGCGAACGCCGATCCGCAGGCGTACGGGATCGGCATCAAGGAGCTGTGGGAAATCGATCCGGCCAAGCACAAGCCGGGCCTCGTGATCCACACGGCCGGCTGGCCGCTGAAGTCCGATACGTACGGCGGCTCGTTCCTGTATCACATGGACAACAACCAGGTCGTGGTCGGCTTCGTGGTGGGCCTGGGCTACACGAATCCGTACCTGTCGCCGTTCGAGGAGTTCCAGCGCTACAAGACGCACCCGTCGATCCGCGCGTTCCTCGAAGGCGGCAAGCGCGTGTCGTACGGCGCGCGCGCGATCACGGCCGGCGGCCTGCTGTCGCTGCCGAAGACGGTGTTCCCGGGCGGCGCGCTGATCGGCGACGACGCGGGCTTCCTGAACGCATCGCGGATCAAGGGCAGCCACGCGGCGATCAAGACCGGCATGCTGGCGGCGGACGCCGCATTCGACGCGCTGCAGGCCGGCCGCCAGAGCGACGAGCTCAACGCGTATCCCGACGCCTTCAGGCAGTCGTGGCTGCATACGGAGCTGTACCGCGCGCGCAACTTCAAGCAGTGGATGGCCAAGGGGCTGTACCTGGGCACGCTGATGGTCGGGCTCGAGCAGAAGGTGATGGGCGGCAACGTGCCGTGGACGCTGCACCACAAGCATGCGGACCACGAGATGCTGAAGCCGGCGTCGCAATGCACGCCGATCGAGTATCCGAAGCCGGACGGCAAGCTGACGTTCGACCGGCTGTCGTCGGT
>NZ_JBSAXF010000095.1:0-737 GCF_053427845.1 Burkholderia sp. AW49-1
CCGTGCGCATCGTCGTCGGCCACCACGGCGGCATCGCGTACGCCTGGGTGATCACGCAGCGCGGCCTCGATTTCGCCGGGCTCGATACGGAAGCCGCGAATCTTGATCTGCTGGTCGGCGCGGCCAAGGTAGACGATCTCGCCGTCGGCGCGGCGTCGCGCGAGGTCACCCGCACGATAGCGCCGCGCGCCTGGCGCGCCGTCCGGATCGGGGACGAAGCGCGCGGCGGTGAGCCCTGGCCGGTTCAGATAGCCGCGCGCGACGCCGGCGCCGCCGACGTGGATCTCGCCGGCGACGCCGTCGAGCACCGGCTCGCCATGACGATCGAGCAATTGCAGCGACAGATCGGCCAGCGGCTCACCGATCGGGCTGAGCGGCGTGTCGGCGTCGGCGCGGTGCAGCGTGCGAGCGGTCACGTGGACGGTGGTCTCGGTGATGCCGTACATGTTGACCAGACGTGGGCGTGTGTCGCCGTAGCGGTCAAACCAGTCGCGCAGCGCGGCGGGCTCGAGCGCTTCGCCGCCGAACACGACCAGGCGCAGCGCGGGCAGTGTGCCGGGCTGCCGATCGAGCAGGCGGAAGGCCGAAGGCGTCTGGCTGAGGACGGACACGCGATGCGTGCGCAGGAAATCAGCGAACGCGAGCGGATCGCGGCTCGTCTCGAAGGGGACAAAGACGGCCTGCGCGCCGTGCAGCAGGGCGCCCCAGAGTTCCCACACCGAGAAGTCGAAGGCGGT
>NZ_JBSAXF010000096.1:0-713 GCF_053427845.1 Burkholderia sp. AW49-1
TTCGAGAACGCCGGCTTCAGCCCCGCCAGCGATTCCGCCGTCACGCCGTGACGCACGAACTCGTCGGTCGCGAACTGCAGCGGCTCGCCCTTGCGCTGCGGAATCGACACCGGCACGATCTCGGCGTCGAAGCGGCCGGCCTTCTGCGCGGCTTCCGCCTTGTTCTGCGACAGCGCCGCGAACGCGTCCTGCTCCTCGCGCGTGATCCCGTATTCCTTCGCGACGTTCTCCGCCGTGATGCCCATGTGGTACTGGTTGTACACGTCCCACAGGCCGTCGACGATCATCGTGTCGACCAGCTTCGCGTCGCCCATCCGGAACCCGTCGCGCGAGCCCGGCAGCACGTGCGGCGCCGCGCTCATGTTTTCCTGGCCGCCCGCGATCACGATGTCCGCGTCGCCCGCCGCGATCGCGTTCGCCGCCAGCATCACCGCCTTCAGGCCCGAGCCGCACACCTTGTTGATCGTCATGCCCGGCACCGCGTTCGGCAGGCCGGCCTTGATCAGCGACTGGCGCGCCGGGTTCTGCCCCGAGCCCGCCGCCAGCACCTGGCCCATGATCACTTCGCTCACCTGCTCGGGCTTCACGCCCGAACGCTCCAGCACCGCGCGAATCACCGTCGCGCCCAGCTCCGGTGCCGCGATCTTCGCGAGCGAGCCGCCGAATTTGCCGACCGCGGTCCGCGCGGCCGATACGATCACTACGTCCGTCAT
>NZ_JBSAXF010000097.1:0-701 GCF_053427845.1 Burkholderia sp. AW49-1
GACTACGACGCAGCCGAGAAGCTGGCGAACGAACACAAGCCGAAGCTGATCGTCGCGGGCGCGTCGGCATTCGCGCTGAAGATCGACTTCGAGCGTCTGTCGAAGATCGCGAAGTCGGTCGGCGCATACCTGATGGTCGACATGGCGCACTACGCCGGCCTGATCGCGGCGGGCGTGTATCCGAACCCGGTGCCGCACGCGGACTTCGTGACGACGACGACGCACAAGAGCCTGCGCGGGCCGCGCGGTGGCGTGATCCTGATGAAGGCCGAATACGAGAAGCAGATCAACTCGGCGATCTTCCCGGGCATCCAGGGCGGCCCGCTGATGCACGTGATCGCGGGGAAGGCGGTGGCGTTCAAGGAAGCGCTGTCGCCGGAGTTCAAGGCGTACCAGGAGAAGGTGGTCGAGAACGCACGGGTGCTGGCTGAAACGCTGGTCAAGCGCGGGCTGCGGATCGTGTCGGGCCGTACGGAAAGCCACGTGATGCTGGTGGACCTGCGCGCGAAGAACATCACGGGCAAGGCGGCGGAAGCGGCGCTGGGCGCGGCACACATCACGGTGAACAAGAACGCGATCCCGAACGATCCGGAAAAGCCGTTCGTGACGAGCGGGATCCGTCTGGGCTCGCCGGCGATGACGACGCGCGGCTTCGGCCCGGCGGAAGCCGAGACGGTCGGCAACCTGATCGCCGACGTGCT
>NZ_JBSAXF010000098.1:0-666 GCF_053427845.1 Burkholderia sp. AW49-1
CGACTGGCCCGTGAGCGCGGCACTCGGGAACGCCGACAGGAACAGCACCGTCTGCGCGACGTCCTGCACCGTCGTGAACACGCCGTCTACCGTGTTGCCGAGCATCACCTTCTTCACCACTTCCTCTTCGCTGATCCCCAGTTCCTTCGCCTGCTCCGGAATCTGCTTGTCGACGAGCGGCGTGCGCACGAAGCCCGGACACACGACGTGCGAGCGCACGTTGTGCTTCGCGCCCTCCTTCGCCAGCACGCGTGCCAAGCCGAGCAGCCCGTGCTTGGCCGTCACGTACGCCGACTTCAGCGGCGACGCCTCGTGCGAGTGCACCGAACCCATGTAGATCACGACGCCGCCGCGATCGTCCTTGTACATGTGCTTGAGCGCGGCCTTGGTCGTCAGGAACGCACCGTCGACGTGGATCGCCTGCATCTTCTTCCAGTCGGCGAACGAGTAGTTCTCGATCGGGTTGACGATCTGGATGCCCGCGTTCGACACGAGGATGTCGACCGAGCCGAACGTTTCCGCCACCTTGTCGATGCCGCTGTTGACCGCTTCTTCGCTGGTCACGTCCATCGCGACGCCGATCGCCTTGCCGCCTGCCTTGTTGATCTCGTCGGCGACCGCGTTTGCGCCGTCCTGGTTCAGGTCGGCGATCGCGACAGCGGCGCC
>NZ_JBSAXF010000099.1:0-655 GCF_053427845.1 Burkholderia sp. AW49-1
CAGTACTGGCGCGTGCAGGGCAAGCCGCAGAAGAAGGTCGTGATCTCGCGCAAGAACGGCTACCACGGCTCGACGATCGCGGGCGGCACGCTCGGCGGGATGGGCTACATGCACGAGCAGATGCCGTCGAAGGTCGAGAACATCGTGCACATCGACCAGCCGTATTTCTTCGGCGAAGCGCAGGCCGGCGAGACGCCCGAAGCGTTCGGCCTCGCACGCGCGCAGCAGCTCGAGGCGAAGATCCTCGAACTCGGCGCGGAGAACGTCGCCGCGTTCATCGGCGAGCCGTTCCAGGGAGCGGGCGGCGTGATCTTCCCGCCGTCGACGTACTGGCCGGAAATCCAGCGGATCTGCCGCAAGTACGACATCCTGCTCGTCGCCGACGAAGTGATCGGCGGCTTCGGCCGCACCGGCGAATGGTTCGCGCATCAGCACTTCGGCTTCGAGCCGGACCTGATCACGATGGCCAAGGGCCTGACGTCGGGTTACGTGCCGATGGGCGCGGTGGGCATCCACGAACGCATCGCGCGCCCGATCATCGACAACGGCGAATTCAATCACGGCCTCACGTACTCGGGCCATCCGGTCGCGGCGGCGGTGGCGGTCGCGAACCTGAAGCTGCTGCGCGACGAGGGGATCGTCGAGCGCGTGAAGC